>JAUXCI010000106.1 GCA_030618945.1 Flavobacteriaceae bacterium | reverse complement strand
CCGTCAGCACATAAGCGATAACAATGGTATCTATTGTTCCTAGTGTTCTCCAGGTGATAGCCTTAACTATACTCCTCCTTTTTGTTTCTCCTCTTTTATAATAATTCTCTTTTTTTGAATTAAATAGTACCATGGTTTCATCAATTTAGAGCTTGTGATATGTCCTCTATAATATCTGAAATATTCTCCAAACCAACTGATACCCTAATCAATCCGTCACTTATTCCTACTCCTAGCCTTTCTTCAACCGATAATTTGCTATGCGTAGAAGAGGCGGGATGTGTAATTATAGTTCTGGTATCTCCCAGATTGGCCGACAAAGAGCACATTTTAATCTTGTCTAAAAAATTTCTGCCTCCTGCTGTACCTCCCTTGACTTCAAATGATACAATATTACCTCCTTTTTTCATTTGCTTTTTTGCAATCTCATATTGGGGATGTGACTTTAAAAAGGGATACCTCACCTGATTGACCTCGTCGTGATTTTCAAGATATTCGGCTACCGCCAATGCATTTTCACAATGTTTATCAACTCTTACAGCCAAAGTTTCGAGGCTCTTTGACAAGATCCATGCATTAAATGGTGATAAGGAAGGTCCGGTATTTCTAGAGAATAAATAAATTTCTCTGATCAGATCTGACCTGCCTACGGCAACACCTCCCAGTACCCTGCCTTGTCCATCCATCAATTTTGTTGCAGAATGTACTACAATATCTGCCCCGTACTTTATAGGTTGTTGTAAATAAGGGGTAGCAAAACAATTATCAATAACCAGGAGAATACCGTGCTTTTTTGCAATCTCTCCCAGAAATTCAAGATCCAAAACGTCTAAACCTGGATTGGTAGGCGTCTCAGCATAAATAATCTTTGTGTTTGGCTTGATCAACGAAGCTATAGTTGCTACTTCATCAATATTAAAATAAGTGGTTTCAATCTGCCATTTTGGGAGATACTTGGTAAACAAGGCGTGAGTAGATCCAAAAACTGACCTTGCCGAAAGAATGTGATCGCCACTGCTCAGTAGGGCGCCAAAAGTAGAAAAAATAGCCGCCATCCCCGAAGCAAAAGCATACCCGCTTTCAGCTCCTTCCATAGAAACAACCTTGTCTACAAATTCAGTGTTGTTCGGATTGGAAAAACGACTGTAAATATTCTTTTCCTTTTCCTCTGCAAAAGAGGCCCTCATGTCTTCGGCATCGTCAAAAACAAAGCTTGAAGTCACATACATCGCACTGGTATGTTCCCCATGTGCTGAACGCGTTATCTGCTGTCTAATCGCCTCCGTTTCTATTTGCTTCTTATCACTCATGATTTACTGTTTTCTACACATTATTGACAAGGATGTTTCCTGAAATCATACTGCTTTTTCTGTTAATCTTAATATATCTCCAAAAACCCCTCTTGCTGTAACCTTTGCCCCGGCTCCAGCCCCTTGTATCACCAAAGGCCGCTCTCCATATGATTCTGTATATATTTCAAAAATAGAATCAGATCCTTGTACCTGGCCTAAAGAACTGTCTTTAGATACTGATACCAGTTTCACTTCTAAATCTCCTTTGGATTGACTAAGATCTCCTGACAACACCCCCACGTATCTCAATACGTAACCCGGTTTCTGTTTATCTTTAAGAACTTTATACGCTTCATTGAGTTCAGATAATCGAGTGAGAAAATCAGCACTAGTGCCTTCTCTTAAATTCTCTGGAATCAGGTTCTGTATTTTAACATCGTCAAATTCATTTTCCAGATCAAGTTCTCGCGCAAGGATCAATAGCTTTCTGGCCACATCATTCCCGCTGAGGTCTTCCCTTGGATCAGGTTCAGTAAAACCCTTGTCTACGGCTTCCTGTAAGATCTCACTAAAATCCTTTTCCTGATCCGAAAAATTATTAAACAAATAACTCAAGGATCCTGAGAACACTCCGTTGATCCTGGTTATATTTTCCCCAGAATGATGCAACAATTTAATGGTATCTACCAAGGGCAAGCCTGCACCCACATTGGTCTCATATAAATAGTTCTTCTCATTCCTTTTAAGCGAATTTCTAAGTTCTTTATAAAAAGAGAATTCCACCGTATTCGCAATTTTATTTGAAGAAACCAGGTCAAATCCATTCTCTGCCAAGGGGATATAGTTTTGTATAAAATCTCTGCTTGCTGTATTATCCACGGCAATCAAATTCTCCAAATGATTATTTCTGGCAAAACCAATCACATCATTTATGGTAAACCCTTCTTTCGTTACCTGTTGCAGTCCCTCTGACCAATTCGTATCTATACCATCTTTGTTCAACAAAAGTCTCTTTGAATTGCTCAGGGCAAAAATATTGATGTTAATATTTCTTCTTTTTAAAATATTCTGCTTGCTTTTCAAAATCTGTTCTATCAGCGTTCCTCCTACTAACCCTACACCAAAAATTGCAATGTTAATGTTGGTAGAAACGCCAAAAATCTGCCCGTGAATCACATTCACCGCTTTATTGAGATCCTTTTCTTCCAATACCAAACAAATATTATCTCCTGTAACCGTATTGTTGATCAGTACAGGGCTTATTTTATTGACAGACAGCGCATTATAAGCTTTGTGAAAATTAGAAAGATTCTGACCAATAATGGATACAATAGCAAGTTCATCCTTTACGTGGATCCTGGTAACGTCTTTCATTTTAAGATCGAGTGCAAACTCCTGTTCCAGCGCTTCCTTTGCCAGCATGGCATCATTTGAATTGACCACAAAACCTATTCCTCTTTCTGAGGAACCCTGTGAGATAATACTCACATTGACACCGGCTTTGCCTAAAGATGAAAAGATTCTTGCGTCTACACCAATTTTTCCCAACAATCCACGCCCTTCTAGATTGATCAAGGAGACATTATTTTGAACCGTAACCGATCTGATGCCTTTCTTTGTGGCATGAGATTTAATCAAAGTTCCTTTATTATTCTTGTCAAAGGTATTCAATAGCCTTAACGGAATATTCTTCTCAACCAAAGGTATAATGGTTTTGGCGTGTAAGATATTGGCGCCAAAACTTGCCAGTTCATTTGCTTCCTGATAGGTGAGTTCTTCAATCATTTGCGCATTGGAAACCAGATCTGGGTTGGCCGTATAGATTCCATTGACATGCGTATAATTCTCTAATTCAGCAGCATCGAGGTAATTGGCTAACAAAGCGGCAGAATAGTTACTTCCATTTCTCCCTAAAGTGGTTGTTTCACCCTTTCCGTTTGACGCGATAAATCCTGTAATCACTTGTAAGGAATGTCCGTTCTTGCCATAGTGTTTCTTTACATTCTCCTTAGAAACATCATCCAAAATAAAGGCGTCACCAAAATTATTGTCAGTTTTAAATAATTTTCTTGAATCAACAGCCGTAGTCGCTATGCCTTTGTCATTTAACAAATGACTTAGTAGTTTTACCGATAAAACTTCCCCTTGAGCCAAAACACGGTCTTTGATCTTCTGGCTGTAATCTCCAAGCAATTGAACCCCTTCAAAGATTTGACTTAATAAGGAAAATTCATGCTTAAAATCCAAGCCTGGAGCTGGAACGTTTTGATATGTTTTAAAGGATTCAAACAGCTCTTGATAAGGCTCATTATTTTTTGCCTCTTCCAAAATCTTTTCCAAAACATCCGTAGAACCTCCCCGTGCTGAAAGAACAACTGTAAAATTTTCATCCGCTTTTATTCTGTCACTTATGATTTCTACAACCCTTTCAACACCTTCACCATTAGCCAAGGATTTGCCTCCAAACTTCAACACCTTGATTTGTTTCTTCTTAAGGCTTTTGGTTTTAGGTTGTGTAAAGACCGGTCCTAAAATTTTTGCCAATTGTTCAAATTCGATTAAAAATGCGTCATGCCCGTGAATAGATTTTATTTCTTCATATCGGTTTTCAATCCCGGCTTCATTCAATAGCTTCTGCGTTTCTTTATTTTCTTTTGGCACAAAGAAAAAATCAGAATCTACCCCTACTTGAAAGATCCTGGATTTGATCTGGCTAACAACTTCATTGAAAGTTCCTCTGTTGCGAGTGATATCCACAGAACTAAGCAAATGATTCATCATTTTATAGGTGGGTAGAGAAAATCTGTTTTCCAGCTTTTCACCATGGTGTAACAACCAACTTTCTGTGTTGAAATTTCCCTGTTCCTCGTTTCTCGTTCTGTTAAATTTTTCTTTAAAAGAATCCGCGGTTCTATAAAATAGCATCGCCATCATTCTGGCGTCATGAACTGGTTTGCTAGAATTTGACAAGATCTGTTGTTGGGTTTTATTATGCGCAAGAATCCAGTCTGAAGCTTTCCAGTCAGAGGCTACGGGTATCAGGTTTTCAATCAGATTAGGGTAAAGAACAGCGAGCTCCCATGCTATTCCTCCACCTAAAGATCCTCCAATGGCCGCATATAATCGATTTACACCGATCTCTTCCAGCCCTTGTCCAAACAATCTTGCAATATCCCTGGCGGTAAAATCCTTATAATTGTCAATTCTATTCTTTTCAATATCATCATAGCCATTGCCCGGGATGTTGAATCCAATTATCGTATACTTGCTAGTATCAATTACTTTTCCCAGCCCAATTAAGGACTTCCACCAACCTGTATCTCCTGCTACATTTGAATTTCCAGTTAAGGCGTGATTCACCAATACAACTGGGGCCTCACCCAGTGCTTGACCAAACAATTGATATGAAAGTTCAAATTCAGGATAAAAATACCCCGATTCGGTAGTGAAATTTTGCTGTGATATATATAATAAATTCTTCAATTTCTGTACTATTTAATTTGTGAAATCTGAAGGACCTCCTTCCAAAGGTTCAGATGAATTAAGTTTTTGTAGAAATTATTATGAGAAAGGGAAAGTTATAAATTTTATTGAGTCTTGGTTATCTTTCCTAATGGGTAGAATTTAGCACCTTCTTTATATCTAAAGGGTTGCTAAGGCTTCAACGGGTCTAATCCCTCGGCCTTTCTGAATAACAATATCTTATTTTGATGAACTTCGATGCAAAGAAACACAATTATTCGATTCTGCACAATTTTAGTTTTATAAAAGTTGTCGGTCCCGGGCGGGATCGACAACTTTAAAATCTACAAACTTTTAAACGCATTTTCCAAATCCCTTTTTAAGTCCTCAATATTTTCAATACCTACAGACAACCTAATCAGGTCTTGACCTACACCTGCATCGGACTGTTGTTCTACAGTAAGCTGTTGGTGAGTAGTACTTGCAGGGTGAATAATCAGTGATTTCGTATCGCCAATGTTCGCAAGTAATGAGAATAATTCAGTCGCATCGGTGAATTTTTTTGCGGCTTCAAAGCCTCCATTAATGCCAAAACAAACAATCCCGCTTTGGCCCTTAGGCAAATATTTATCGGCTAGCTTCTTATAGGGGCTGCCCTCCAATCCTGGATAATTTACCCAAGATACTTCAGGTCTTCCCTCCAGCCATTTCGCAAGGCTCAGGGCATTTTCACTGTGCTGTTTGATCCTTACTGAAAGAGTTTCCAGGCCTTGAATAATCTGAAAAGCGTTAAACGGGCTCAAGGCACCACCAAAATCTCTTAGTCCTTCAAGAATCAATTTAAAGGTATAAGATGCGGCACCAAGGGCTTCATGATAAACCAATCCGTGATAACCAGCAGATGGCTCAGTGAACTCGGGAAATTTACCATTTGACCAATCAAAAGTTCCAGCATCAATGATCACTCCACCCAAGGAATTTCCTTGTCCACCAATATATTTGGTAAGTGAGTGAATAACTATATCCGCTCCGTGCTTAATCGGATTTAAAAGGGCGGGGGTCGCAACTGTATTATCTACGATAAAAGGAACTTTGGCTCCCTTGGCTTCTTTGGATATGGCTTCAAGATCCAAAACATCCAGTTTAGGATTTCCTAATGACTCCACAAAAAAAGCGCGGGTATTGTCCTGAACGGCTTTTCCAAAATTCTCAGGGTCTGCAGCGTTGACAAAAGTGGTTGTTATTCCTAACCTTGGCAAGGTTACATTCAATAAGTTATACGTTCCGCCATAAAGACTGCTCGACGCAACAATATGATCTCCGGCTTTTAACAAGGTTAGCAAACCCGTTGATATGGCAGAAGTGCCTGAGGCAAAAACTACAGCTCCTATACCGCCTTCTATTTCAGCAAGTCTCTTTTGTAAAATATCATTGGTCGGATTATTCAGTCTGGTATAAATAAATCCCAGTTCCGCCAGTGAAAATAAATTGGCTGCGTGATCGGTATCATTAAAAACATAAGAAGTGGATTGATAAATAGGTACAGCTCTGGTTCCTAAAGTTTGGGTTGTATCGTGTCCGGCATGTAAAGCCTTTGTTGCAATATTTTGATCGCTCATAATTTTATATTTATTTTTTTTAGCTAAGTTTTCTTTAATAAAATGTCCTTGTTTATACGGTATTACCAAAGGGACACAAAAATAAGTATTTTTTATTCAACGTATATGGCAATACCTTATCATTTTGTTATTCATACTCATAGGGTTATTTGTTAAAAATTTACATTGTATTATTTATTTTTTGGGCAAAAAAAAACCTCTGATTATTATCAGAGGTTCTTTATATATGATCAATTAAATTATAGCATACAAATCCTCTGCGTCCAAAAGCGCATCATCATTTTTACCATATTTAAATTAATATTCTTCATTTTATCAGGGGCAAATATATAAATTAATCCTTACAAAAATATTTATTTTCGAAAATCTTGATTCTATGATTTTAAATTTGTTAACTTTGCAAACATAATCCTGAGGAAAAATTTGAACTGATTGCAACCTCTGTAAAAAAATGCTAAAGCGGTAATTCTTCTTTTGCATTTTTTGGTTCTCTCAATTCAATTTCTCACAAAAACATAAGAATGTCATATTTGTTTACATCCGAATCTGTGTCTGAAGGGCACCCTGATAAAGTAGCGGATCAAATTTCAGATCATTTACTTGATAATTTTTTAGCCTTTGATCCCAATGCTAAAGTTGCGTGCGAGACCATGGTAACAACGGGTCAGGTAATTCTGGCGGGAGAGGTTAAAACTACAACCTATATTGATGCCCCGATAATTGCGAGGGAAACCATAAAGAAAATTGGCTATACCAAGGGAGAATATAAGTTTGAAGGAGAAAGTTGTGGCGTGATCTCGCTAATTCATGAGCAATCTCAAGACATTAACCAAGGTGTTGACAGAGGAACTGACGAAGATCAGGGAGCCGGAGATCAAGGTATGATGTTTGGCTATGCAACAAATGAAACGGAAAATTTTATGCCGCTTGCTTTGGACCTGAGTCATAGGTTACTGCAAGAGTTAGCAGTTCTTAGAAGAGAAAATTCAGAGATTAATTACTTACGTCCTGATGCTAAAAGTCAAGTAACCATTGAGTATTCCGATGATGGAGTACCTATGAGAATAGATACAATTGTATTATCAACCCAACATGACGAGTTTGATGAAGATAAAAAAATGCTTGCCAAAATTAAGCATGACATCATCAATATTTTGATTCCACGGGTAGTTGCTGAATTACCTGAAAACATTCAGCTACTTTTCAATGATAAGATAAAATACCACATTAACCCAACGGGTAAATTTGTAATTGGTGGACCTCATGGAGACACCGGGCTTACAGGTAGAAAAATTATTGTAGATACCTATGGCGGTAAAGGTGCTCATGGTGGAGGTGCATTTAGCGGTAAGGATCCGAGTAAAGTGGACAGATCAGCTGCTTATGCTGCCCGACATATTGCAAAGAATATGGTGGCGGCCGGAGTTTGTGATCAGATACTAGTACAGGTATCTTATGCTATTGGGGTGGCAGAACCGACATCAATCAACGTGGAGACTTATAACACGTCTAAAGTGGATAAAAACGATGGCGAGATCTCAAGGCTTGTTGAAAGTCTTTTTGACATGCGACCAGCGGCTATTGAAAAAAGACTAAAATTGCGTAACCCAATCTATAGCGAAACGGCGGCTTACGGACACATGGGAAGAACGCCGCAAAAGGTGATAAAAACCTTTTATTCCCCTTATTCGGGTACAAAATCACTAGAGGTCGAGCTATTTACCTGGGAAAAACTGGATTTTGTCGAAAAAATTAAATCTGCTTTTAACCTATAAACCTGAGGTACTGTTTTAAAACTAATTTTTGCCAACATCTAGCCTAATTTACCCGTAAACATGACCAGCTAAATAGCTGACCTGTTTATTTATTGTATTTTGTAGCTTTGTTAAGCTGAAGAGAATGAAAAATATAGCCTTCATTTTATTATGGTTAAGTTGTTTTCCAATAATTTCTCAAGAAATTAATGCGCCTTTTATTTTAAAAATTCCTCTTGAAGCGGAAATTTTTATCGGTGTGGATGAATTTCAGAACCTATACTATATCAACAAT
>JAUXCI010000146.1 GCA_030618945.1 Flavobacteriaceae bacterium | reverse complement strand
GGGTTGCCCAGTATAATGACTTAAAAGGGTTTTGATTTATCCACCTGTGTTTGACCCTTGCCACCGCCTTTTGTTCAGAAATAGCAATCACTCTTATACCTGAAAAATAGGCAGAAGGTAATTTAAATGCTAAAAACAGGTTGAGATTCTTAATTGTAAATTTTGCCATTATCGTGCTTTAAAGCCCTAAAATACAACAAAAATGTCAATTTTACTGCAATATAGAAATGTTAAATAAATGTTAAAGTATAGTACTTTGTATTGCATAGTATTAGTTTTTGTTCGTATCTTTGTATAAGATAGTATTATAAACATTATATCATGACACATAGAAACGATAATAACAACGCATTTTTATTACACTTATCTGCATTTTTTGGGTATATTTTTCCTTTTGGCGCCGTTGTGGGACCATTGGTTATTTGGGAAATGAATAAAAGAAAAAGTGACTTTATTGATAGAAATGGGAAAGAGGCCATAAATTTTAATCTGAGCTATTTGCTGTACACATTTGTTCTTGGATTATCAATTGTACCTTTTGTAATTAGAACTGTAATGAATGACCTGCATCATCTGGATCTTTTTGGAATGATCAGTGTAGGATCCATCATTGCTGTATTGGCAATAGTAAAGTTTGTCCTGATCATTATCGCTGCTTCAAAAGCAAATCAAGGCGAAGTGTATAACTATCCGTTAACTATTAAATTCATCAAATAAATTGAATCATTATGATCACAATACTAATCTCAATCGTAATTTTTATAGCAAATACCATTTTGACGATTTTATTTTAAAATTGGTTATAAGCATCATTAATTAAAAGATTAAAAGAGAAAAACATGAAGATTGAAAACACAAAAGCACAAATGCGCAAAGGGGTTTTGGAATTCTGTATCTTATCCATATTAGAAGGAGGAGAATCATATACTTCCGAAATTTTAACCCAATTAAAGGACGCTAAACTGCTTGTAGTTGAGGGTACAGTGTATCCTTTACTAACAAGACTGAAAAATGCCGGACTTTTGTCTTACCGATGGGAGGAGTCAACATCTGGTCCGCCAAGAAAGTATTATGGATTAACTGAAACCGGGAAGATCTTTTTAACCGGTTTAAATTCCACTTGGAGCGATTTGGTTAAAGCAGTAAACCTGGTTACAAAAAATAACAATTCAAAAAACACAAAAAAATGAACAAGACAATAAATATAAACCTAGGTGGTATATTCTTTCATATTGATGAGGTAGCTTATCAAAAACTGAAAAGATATTTAGATGCGGTTCGACGTTCTTTAAGTGATGACCCTAAAGGAAGGGATGAAATCATAACTGATATTGAATCCAGAATTGGGGAACTTTTGTCTGACAAAGTGAAGGATGTAAGACAGGTAATCAATGAGCAAGATATTGATGACATCATAGAAGTTATGGGGAAACCTGAAGATTATATGGTTGATGACGAGATATTTAGTGATGATTCTTATGAGAATTATGGTAGTAAAAGACATAAAAAATTATATAGAGATGGCGGTGATAAATTCTTAGGAGGTGTTTCTTCCGGAATGGCACATTATTTAAACGTTGATGTCATCTGGATTCGAATTGGCTGGCTAATTGCGGCCTTTGGTTTTGGATTCGGTTTTATAGTTTATCCTTTGTTATGGATTTTACTTCCTGAGGCCAATTCAACTGCTGAAAAATTGGAAATGGAAGGTGAGCCTGTGAATATCAGCAATATAGAAAAAAAAATTAGAGATGAGATCACATATGCTTCATCAAAAGTGAAACATGGAATTGATGAGGTTTCTGAAAAGGTTAAAAATGCTGATTATAAAAAGTACGGGGATAAAGCCAAATCGGGTTCACAAGATCTTGTAGATACACTTGGTAAAATATTTGTAACCATATTCATGATCATTGGGAAGTTTATCGGTGTTCTTTTGGTAATAGTAGCCGTAACAACAGTTTTGGCTTTGTTGATAAGCCTGTTTACCTTGGGTTCACTTGATTTTGTTCATGAGGACTGGTTGTTTCAAAATTCATTCATTTATAATCAATCGGGATTGCCTATTTGGATCATTTCCATATTGACCTTTGTTTTGGTGGCCATACCCTTCTTTTTCTTATTTGCTTTAGGATTGCGAATTCTTTCAAATAACGCGAAATCTATTGGTAAGACTGCAAAATTGACTTTGCTTGGGATTTGGTTAGTGGCTTTGTTAATGACGATTTTCTTTGGAACGAGACAATTTATGAGATCGGCTTATGATGGAACTGTGACTAATAATACGGAGATCAATTACAACACGATGGATACGCTGGAAATTAAAATGGTGGATGATAAAAACATATCCAATCACAGTGTTTTAAAAAGGAGCTGGCAGAATGAGGTTATTTTCGATGAGAACAAAGAGTCGAAGATTTATTCAAACAATATCAGACTTAAAATTTTAGCTTCAGATAATGAGTCTATGTATGCCAAAACGAGAAAAAGTTCTCAGGGAATGAGTCGTAATGATGCCCGTGATAATGCCGAACTTATCACTTATGACTACGAACTTAATGCTGACGAGTTAAGACTAGATGGATTTTTCTTGGCTGATATATCTAATCAATTCTCTGATCAAAGAGTGTATGTTGATCTTTATATTCCTGAAGGTCAGGTGATTTTTCTTGATAGTTCAACTAAAACTTTTTTATATGATGTTGACAATATTCAAAACATTTACGATAACGATATGGCAAAACACTATTTTGTCATGACCGAAGACGGATTGAATTGCATGGATTGTAAAGATTATGAAATGAATATTGACAGTGAGTCGGAATCCTTTAATATGAAAATCGATGAAAAAGGAGTACATATTGAAATTCAAGAGGACTCAAATAAAAGAACAGAGGTAAAAATAGATGAAACAGGCGTGATTGTTAAAAGTGCAAAAGACAGTATCTAATTTATCCAGTGAATTAATGGGCAGTATTTGGGTGAGTTTAGCTCAAAACTGCCTCAATAAAAATTTTAAGCATTTATTAAATCTAAAACCATGAAAAAATTAATCAAAGTATCGCTTCTCGTTTTCCTAATTTTTGGAATGAGTTCTTGTATGTGGGATGGGGTAAAAGGAGATGGTAACGTAGTAATAAATAAAAGGAAGATTTCAAATGATTTTGTACGTATCAGCGTCAGTCGCGGGCTGGATGTTTATATTACCAAAAGTAAGTATACTTCCCTGGAAGTAGAGGCTGATGAAAACTTACATGAGCTAATAACAACAGAAGTTAGGAATGGTACTTTGCACATCACTGCAACGAAGAATATATGGGGAGCCAGCACCAAAAAAATTCATTTAGCTGCTGATTTTATTAATGAAATCAAGGTGAGCAGTGGGGCAGAAGTGTACTCTGAAAACACCTTTTCTTCAGATAAACTAGTTATCAATGCAAGCAGTGGGGCTCATGCGAATATGGACCTCATTGTAGATGATTTAAGATGTGAGGGTAGCAGTGGATCAGAGATGAAACTTACAGGAGAAGCTGTTGATTTTAGTGTGTCTACAAGCAGCGGATCTAATATTGATGCCTATAGATTATCAGCAAGAAATTGTAATGCGAATGCTACCAGTGGTTCGAACATTAAGGTTATGGTCACAGAATCATTTGAGGGTAAGGCTACAAGTGGGGCTGGTATAAAATATAAAGGACATCCAAGGCATGCTGAAAAAAGCAGTAATTCAGGAGGCAGTATAAACAGTATCGGGGGTTAATCTATAAAACAGTACCTCATGTTATAATTACATAGAAGTATTCAAAATCACGTCTTTGGCGTGATTTATATATTTTCGGCCTATTGGAATTCGTTTTCCTGTGATTAATACTGAATTTCCTTCTAAGGCCTCAATCTTGTCCAGGGCTACTGTAAAGGATCTGTGAATTCTCAAAAACTGACTACTTGGGACTTCTTCAGTAATACTTGAAAGAGACTTGTGTGCCAGATAATCACCTGATTTAGTAAACACCTTTATATAGTCCTTTAAACTTTCAATATAGAAAATGTCTTCAAATTTGATTTTGATTAATTTTTTGTCAACTTTTAGAAAGATAAAAGATTTTTCTAGTGTTTGACTAGATTGGTCAATTGACTTATCACCGTGAAATTTTTGGGATAATTTATTCATTGATTTCAAAAATCTCGGGAACGGTACCGGCTTTACAAGGTAATCGAGTACATCCAGATCAAAACTTTCTACAGCATATTCACGGTAAGCCGTTGTGATAATAAAATATGGAGTAGATTCAAGACTTCTAATAAAATCAAGACCATTCATTTTGGGCATATTGATATCTATAAAAACAGCATCAACACCTCCACTTTCAATGATTCCTAAGGCCAGCATGGGGTTTGTAAAAGTACCAATCAGTTCCATATTGGAAAACTCACTCAGATGAGTTGCAATCACCTCAGCAGCTAAGGGTTCGTCATCTATAATGATACAATTAATTTTCATGCAGTGGCAGTTTCAGGTTTACCGTATAGGTATTCATTTTAGACTTGGTTTTTAAGCTGAATTTATTACCGTAAAGTAGCTCTAAGCGTCTTCTTACATTTTCAATTCCAATTCCGTGTTTGATACCAAGGTCATTCTGTTCGATGAAATTGTTTACAACGGTAAAGTAAAGAAAATTGTCTTTAACAACAAAGTCAATATTTACTTTTATCTCCTCCTGATGATGTGTTCCGTGTTTAAAACAGTTCTCTATAAAAGGCAAAAAGAGCAAGGGAGGAATTTCTACGTCATCAATATTTCCGTCAATACTGATTTCTGATTTTACCCGGTCACCATAACGCAATTTTTCAAGTTCCAGATAGCTGTAAAGATAGTTAATTGACTTCATCAAGCTGATTCGGGGTTCTTTAACTTCATATAAGATGTATTGCATGATCTCTGAAAGTTTAAGCACTACATTCGCTGCATTGGGCGAATTTTTGATCACCAGGGCATAAAGGTTATTCAAGGTGTTGAAAAAGAAATGGGGTTGAATTTGCGTTTTTAAAAAATTCAGTTCAGTTTCCAATTGAATCTTTAGCAATGCTTCATTTTTTCTTTTTTCATTAACCCAGTCGTAAGTAAGCTTGATGGCCGAAACCAAGGCAATTACATAAATAGTACCGATGATCAATTCAACAAAATGAATCAAAGTAAATGGTTCTTGGTTTCCTTGAGCTTCGGGCCAGATATTCTCTGTAACAAGAATGTAATTTAAACCGGTTCTCACCAAATAGAATAAGGTCAAAGAAATTGAAAACAGCAGAAAGAATTGAACGTATTTCTTTTTGAGTATAAACCTTGGAATTAAAAAGTATATGGTAAAATAAGTAATGATAATATTTAGAGGAAATTCTATCAGATTAGATTTAAGAGAATACCAGTAATCATTATTTATTGAAGCAAACCGCAAAAAATTAAACACAAAATACACGGTCCAAAACAGGAAATGGAACCGAATGGGTATTTTGAATTCTGAATGTAGTTTTTTAAACATAGGCTTATAATCCTGCTTTATAGAGGAAAACAAAATATTGATAACACACTGATAAACAGCATTTATGTTTTTGTAAGCATGCTAATTATTAAATTGTAATAATCCTTATGGACTAGATACGGTTTCTATGAATTGAACATAATCATCATTCTTGACCGCTAGTATATAATTTTTTCCATTTATTTTGATCATGGAGAGGTCTTTTGTATCTCCAGGAATAAATAAGCCGCTTTGTGTGGGTGAAACCGCTTTGAACTCACCTTTGCCATCACCTTCCAAATATAAGCCTACACCTGCGTCATTTCTCGGTGTTTCTACCTCCGAACCATATAAATTACCCGCGAAAACAATATCAAGATGAGAATCGTTGTTAAAATCTTTTACGAGAATTTGGTTAATACTTGACACTTGAGATAAATTAGGTAATTTATGTTTAATAAATTCTCCATTTCTGTTTTCCAAGTATATGCTGGCAAATGAGCTTACCTGATAATGCAATGACTTGTCAAGATCACTTTTGGTATATACGTCTTCCAAGGAAGCTACAGCAAAAGCATCATAATCTTTGAATTTCACTTGAATTGCGGGAATTTGCTCTGAGGAACATTGACGTCCTCTTACAGGAAATTTCTCACCTTCATCATAATAACTCAATACAATATCATTGGATTTATTCTTGTCAAAGTCATTGACATAAACATCAAAGGTCTCTTCTTCATTTGCTTTGTATTTGTAATTCAAACCTAAATTACCTACAACAAAGTCAATGTCACCATCATTGTCGAAATCTCCCTGTTCAATGCTAAACCACCATCCTGTTGAAGTATCAAGCCCTAATTTTGCAGTAATATTTTCAAAAGTACCTCGGTTGTTTCTGAAAATCGTAATAGGCATCCATTCTCCCACAAGAAT
>JAUXCI010000139.1 GCA_030618945.1 Flavobacteriaceae bacterium | reverse complement strand
GGCGAGGTAGCTCAGATGGTTAGAGCGTCGGATTCATAACCCGGAGGTCTCGGGTTCAATTCCCGATCTCGCTACTTAATCAAGGGCTTCATTTCAAAGAAGCCTTTGTTTTTTCTTCTCTAATTTGTTTCAAATTTTTATACATAACATAATGAGGTCCAATCTGAGGAGCTTCAAAAACATCACTCATCACCTGATATCCCATTTTTTTATAAAAGTCAATTGCGACAAGCCGGGCATTGCACCATATGATGTTGACGTCTTTGTTCTTTAATATTGCTTCTGCCTCTTGCAAAAGTAATTTTCCATATCCTTTCCCTTGAGAGCTATCTAAAGTAGCCATCCCCCGTAATTGATACTGTCTTCCTGATAAATCAGTTCTTGCAGCCTTCATAAAACTCCCTATACAAACGAGTTTATCACGCTCATAAATACCAAGATGTAAAGCGTCTGAATCATGGTCTCCCATCATTTCATGACTGAGGGTCATGTTTTTTCGCAATACTTCCTTTCTAATTGAATAGGTGTCTTCAGCCTTTAGTTTTATGATTCGGATCATGGACTTAATTTCTTTAAAACTATTTGATTGACCTTAGCCCAAAATAGTTGAGCACTAGATTTGGGCATCCATTTTACTCCTTTTCCTACTTCCCGAATACATCTCATATTTTACAAGCCTGCATTCAAGGCTTCCATTAAACAACTTGATTTTTCTTGACGTTCTAAGTCCAACACTTTTTAGTCCGGAATCGAAATCGGAAGTTATAAGCCAGGCATGAGTATCAGTATATTGTTGCTTTAAGGTATCACCAATCTTACCGTAAAATTCTGGGACGTTTATATCAAGTCGTTCGCCATAAGGAGGATTAAACAATACGATGACGCTTCCTTCAAAAGGTTTTTTTTCTTCAAAGAAATTTTTTCTTTCAATTTTTATAAATTCCTCTAATGAAGCATTTTCTACATTTGCTTGGGCCTTTCTTACCGCTGACGGGGCCTTGTCAAAGCCAATGATGCTTTTGGTTGAATTGATTACTTTTTTCAATAAAGAATCATGGATAACCTGAAATAATTTTTCATCGTAATTCTTCCATTTTTCAAAAGCAAATTCTGGCCTGTTGATATTAGCCGGAATATTATTGGCAATCATCGCCGCTTCAATTAGTATGGTTCCACTACCACACATGGGGTCAATAAAATTTTGTGTCCCATCATATCCCGTCAATAATACCAGCCCTGCTGCAAGCACTTCATTGATAGGTGCAATATTTGTATCAGTACGATAACCTCTTTTGTGCAAAGACTCCCCAGAACTATCCAATGATACCGTACATTTATTGTTCTCAATATGAATATCAAATTGAACATCGGGGTGTTTAAGATCAATATTAGGTCGTTTCTGATACTTCTCTCTAAAATAATCTACTATTGCGTCCTTACTTTTTAATGACACATAATGTGAATGGTTAAAAATATGGGAATGCACAGAAGAGTGAATTGCCAAGGTCGAATTTTCATCCAGATATTTGTCCCAAGAGATCTTCGATAAATTTTTATACAAATCGTCCTGGTTATTTAAAATAAAAGTGTGGATCGGGACAAGAATTCTAATTGCCGTTCTTAAGGCTAGATTTGCCTTATACATAAATCCTAAATCACCTTTAAATTTCACATTTCGAACGCCTTCTGTAATGTTCTGGGCTCCCAAATTTCTCAGTTCTCTGGCAAGAACAGGTTCAAAGCCAAAAAGGGATTTGGCCAACATATCAAAGTCTTTTTCCATACAACAAAAATAAGATAAAGATCTTAGCTGATACTTAATTCTTTCAAAAACTAAAAGTTTGGGCCTTAATGACCATAATTTCATACTTTTGTTTGATTTTTAAAACTATGCAAGAAGAAAAAGAATGGTTCCAAAACTGGTTTGACACGCCGTTTTATCATATTTTATATGATTATCGAAACGACGATGAAGCCAGGTTTTTTATGAAGAACCTGGTAGATTTTTTAAACCTCAACCAAGAAAATAAAATTTTAGACCTACCATGCGGTAAAGGAAGGCATGCCGTTTTTCTTAATAAGGAAGGATTTAAAACAACAGGAGCAGATCTGTCAGCAAATAGTATTGCGTATGCGAAAAGATTTGAAAACACAAATTTAAAATTTGTAATTCACGATATGAGAGAACCTTTGTCTCATCAATACCACGCCATTTTTAATCTTTTTACAAGTTTTGGTTATTTTAATGATGAGGACACCAATATTAAGGTTTTAAAAAACTTTAAAAATTCGCTCCTGGACAAGGGGCATATTGTAATCGATTTTTTAAATCTGACAAAAGTTACCAGAGATTTAGTTCCTTATGAACGTTTTACCAAAAAAGGTATAGACTTTACAATCAGGAAAAAGGTCTCTGATAAATTTATCGTCAAGGAGATCGAAGTTAATTTTGATGGCGAAACCAAACATTATCGTGAACAGGTTCAGGCCCTTGACCTGGAAAAGATGAAGACATTTGCTGAAAGAGCTGGATTAAAGATACAGCATGTATTTGGTGATCATGCATTAAATGCTTTTGATGAGCATAATTCTGACCGATTAATACTGATTTTGCAATGATTTATATTGCTCTTATTGCCCCTGTAATAATTGGATTTGGTTTGGTACAATTGATAAAACCAAATTCCAAACAACTACAACTTTTTCTGTCTTTTAGTGGTGCATATTTAATATCTATAACAGTTTTGCACTTGATTCCGGAAGTATTCGAGACGCAAAAGAAAAATATAGGGCTGTTCATCTTGCTTGGAATCGTATTACAAACTGGCTTGGAATATTTATCCAGAGGAGCTGAACACGGGCATATCCATTCTCATGATTTTGAAAAAAAAATCCCTTGGTTGCTTTTGACTAGTCTGTTCATTCATGCTTTCTTAGAAGGTATGCCCTTAGGCATAGGAGAAAACAACAACTTATTATATGCTATTGTCATCCACAAATTACCCATTGCCATTATATTAGCGATGTTCCTAAAAAATTCTTCGGCCTCAAAAGGTTTGTTTTTTTTAGTCCTTTTCTTGTTTGCTATCATGAGTCCCGTCGGATCTTGGGTATCATCAAATTTCACCATGATTCACGCTTACGAAGATCATATCAACGCGGTAATTATAGGCGTATTTTTACATATTTCTACAGCTATATTATTTGAAAGCTCTGAAAATCACAAATTTAATGCGCGAAAATTTATTGCAATTTTAGTCGGTTTTACCTTAGCCTTTATCAGTGTCAATGTTTAATATTTTTCCGGAACAAAGGTTTGATTGGTAAATGGGGTACGAATATATCCCTTATCTACTTTGCGAGGTGGCAGGCTTAACTCTGGCCGTTCTATTTGTTCATACGGAATCATACTCAATATATGGCTTAAACAATTTAACCTGGCTCTTTTCTTATTATCCGCAGGCACTACATACCAAGGAGATTGCTTTGTGTCTGTAAATTTGAACATTTCATCTTTTGCCTTGCTGTACTCCAGCCAATGCTCTCTTGATTTAAGATCCATCGGGCTCAATTTCCACCCTTTTGTGGGGTCGTCAATTCTGTCCTGAAACCTCTTCTCTTGTTCTTCATCAGACACTGAAAACCAATATTTTAATAATATTGTGCCCGATCTGATTAACATCCTCTCAAAGTCAGGGCATGAACGCATAAATTCGTTGTATTCATCTTCAGTGCAAAAATCCATAACATGTTCTACACCTGCTCTGTTATACCAGCTTCTGTCAAACAAAATCATTTCACCTGCACTTGGTAAATGTGAAACATAGCGTTGAAAATACCATTGACTTTTCTCCTTGCTTGAAGGCGTTCCTAAGGCAACTATTTTGCATACCCTGGGATTAAGACTTTGGGCGATCCTCTTAATTACACCACCTTTACCGGCAGCATCTCTTCCTTCAAAAATAATCACAACTTTTAATCCCTTATGCTGTATCCAATCTTGTAATTTAACGAGTTCTATCTGTAAATTTTCGAGTTCACGCTCATATACTTGATTGTTGATTTTTTTTTTGTTTCTTTTTTTTGGCTCTACTTTTTGCTCCATAAACTAATTCTAATTTAAACAATTTATTTTTTAATTGGCTACATCACTAATAAACTTGATACGCATTAATCTTAACTCATCATCATCATAGTCCCCATTAAATTCATCTAATGCCAATTGAATCCTGTCACTATCAGATTCCATAAAATATTCAAGTATTTCTTCTTGTTGGTCTTCATCCAGTAATTCATCAATACAATAATCAATATTTATTTTAGTGCCTGAATAAATAATTCGCTCCATTACTTTTACTAATTCACTCATTTCGAGACCTTTAGAATTAGCTATGTCAATCAATGGTAATTTTTTATCCGTATTTTGGATGATATATAATTTTAATGCGGAGTTAACTCCTGTACTTTTTACAATAAGATCATCCGGCCTGGTGATATCATTATCTTCAACATACCTAGCTATCAATTCCACAAATGCCTTACCAAATTTCTTGGCCTTGCCGTCACCTACACCATGCACATTTGCCATTTCTGTCAATTCAATGGGGTATTTTAAGGTCATATCCTCCAAAGAAGGATCCTGAAATACTACAAAAGGAGGTACTCCTAGTTTTTTGGCCACATTTTTCCTCAAATCTTTTAAGAGGGACATTAATTCATCATCAACAGTAGCCCCAGAAGCTTTGGCATTTGTGATGATGCTGGCATCATTCTCTTCACTGTATATATGATCTATCGTCATCAAAAAAGAATATGGCTCTTTTAAAAAGTCCTGACCTTTTTGTGACAGCTTCAATACGCCGTATTGTTCAATTTCTTTAGTCAATAAACCGGCTACAAAAACCTGTCGTATAAGACCCATCCAATATCTTTCATCTTTTTCTTTCCCAACACCAAAAATTGATTGTAAATGTGTTTTATGAGATATTAAAAGTGCATTTTCTTTTCCAACAAGTGTATTGATAATTTCTTTTGAACGATACTCTTCCTTAGTCATTTTGACCACATTAAGCAGCGTTTGCACCCCATCCTTGGCCTCAATTCTTTTTTTAGGATTTCGCATATTGTCATCCATATCCGCTCCATCCCCGGTTACGTCATCAAATTCTTCACCGAAATAATGCAACAAGAATTTTCTGCGAGACATGGAGGTCTCTGCATAAGAAACCACTTCCTGCAACAGTGCATTACCAATTTCTTGTTCTGCCACTGGTTTGCCAGAAAGAAATTTTTCAAGTTTTTCTATATCTTTATAAGAATAATAAGCCAAACAATAACCTTCTCCTCCATCTCTGCCCGCTCTACCCGTTTCCTGATAATAACTCTCGAGACTTTTGGGAATATCGTGATGGATCACAAAACGCACGTCGGGTTTATCAATTCCCATTCCAAAGGCGATGGTAGCTACAACAACATCGACGTCTTCCATAAGGAACATATCCTGATGTCGGGCCCTTGTTTTAGCATCAAGACCGGCATGATATGGAACGGCCTTAAACCCGTTCACTTGAAGCACCTGAGCTATTTCTTCTACTTTCTTACGACTTAAGCAATAGATTATCCCTGACTTGCCTTGATACTTACGAATAAATCTAATGATGTCCTTATCTACATCTTTGGTTTTAACCTTTACTTCATAAAAAAGATTTGCTCTATTAAATGAGGCCTTAAAAGTTTTGGCCTCTGTGATTCCAAGGTTTTTTAATATATCTTCCTGAACCTTTTCTGTGGCCGTCGCAGTCAAGCCCACAATAGGGAAATTTCCTATTTTATAAATAATGTTTCTAAGGTTTCTGTATTCCGGTCTGAAATCATGACCCCATTCAGAAATACAGTGGGCCTCATCAATAGCAAAGAAGGAAATTTTTTGTTTTTTTAAGAATTCAATATTCTCCTCTTTCGTGAGTGATTCCGGGGCAACATAAAGTAATTTTGTTATGCCATTTTCTATATCGCTTTTAACATTTGCTATTTCTCCTTTATTCAAAGAAGAATTCAAAACATGCGCGATACCGTGCTCGGCTGAAATTCCCCTAATGGCATCTACCTGATTTTTCATTAATGCAATCAAGGGTGATACTACAATTGCCGTTCCATCCAGAATAAGCGCGGGCAATTGATAAATTAATGATTTCCCACCACCAGTAGGCATTACTACAAAGGTATTATTACCTTCGATCAAACTTTCAATAGCATCTTCCTGTAAACCTTTAAACTTACTAAACCCAAAATATTTCTTCAAATATTTCTGTAAGTTAATTTTTGTTACTTTCATCCTCTTATTAATCTATTTTTGAATATTTTTGCAACTTTAGTGTCAAATGCAATTGAGGGGGATTAAGACAGATCAAACATTGAGGTTTTTCAATTAAATTCAATCATACCATAAATATAATATATTATTTTTAATAAATAATTACAAAGTTTTGATTAAGAATAAAAACATAACACAAACTGCTAAAGAAACCATTCTCATTGAGGCGGAGGCCATAAAGAAACTGGCAGACCAGGTAAATGAGCATTTTGAAAAGGCAGTTATGGCCATATTTGAATCGAAAGGAAGGGTTATTGTTACGGGTATTG
>JAUXCI010000126.1 GCA_030618945.1 Flavobacteriaceae bacterium | reverse complement strand
TGAAAAAAGTCCAAAAGGAGATATCGTTTCGGGAATAAAATACTGTATTACTGTATTAAAAGACCCTAACTCATCTCAGCAGGACAAGGTGTTTTATTTAAAATTTCTTGTGCATCTGGTAGGTGATCTACACCAACCATTACACGTTGGCAGAGAGGAAGATAAAGGTGGTAATGATATCAAAGTTTTATGGCACTATAAGAAATCCAACCTGCACCGTGTATGGGATTCTGAAATGATTAACTCCTGGAACATGAGTTATTCAGAATTGGCGGATAATGCTGACAGCCTGTCTAAAGCACAAATAGCAAGTATAGCAAATGGAACAGTTTTGGATTGGACCTATGAATCTCAAAATTTGGCGAAGAAAATTTATGCCGAAACCAAAATGGACGATAAACTGAGTTATAATTATTCCTATGAGCACTTCAGTGAAGTTAGGTCTCAATTACAGAAATCAGGTATCAGGTTGGCAAAAATTCTAAATGATATTTTCGGTTAATCAATTCCTTTGACAAGGTACGAAAAATCAAAAAAAACCTTATCTAAATACTAAATACAACAATTACTCGTTCTAAACAAGCATTCTTAACAATTGCAATAATGAAACTGAATACAATTATAAAAAGTATTGTAGTATTTTCACTACTGAGTTTTTCCACATTTAATGATGGAGCGACAAACGAACCCCCTTCTAAGGAAGACTTTGTGGATCTAAAAGAGATCATGCCGAATTTGAGGTCTGACGTGAGATATTTTGGATCTAATAATTTTGTTGGTAGACCAATAGCTGGTTATAACCAGCCAAAATGTATGTTAGCAAAGGAAGCTGGTGCTGCCCTTAAAAAAGTTCAGGACGAACTGGAAAGGCTAGGTTTCGGTTTACTCGTATATGATGCATATAGGCCTCAGCAGGCTACCGATGATTTTGTAAAATGGGCAGATGACGAAAATGATGATCTTATGAAATTGCAGTATTATCCAAATGTTGAAAAAAGAGATCTTTTTGTAAAAGGATATATCTCGGTTAAATCAGGGCATAGTAGAGGAAGTACTGTTGATTTGACCATCGTATCACTTAAAACCAAACAAATTCTTAATATGGGAAGTCCCTATGATTTATTTGACGAATTGTCGAGTACTGCAACTACCGAGGGCATAACCAAGAATCAACATTCACTTAGAATGTTGTTAAAAAGAAGAATGGAAAAACACGGATGGCAATCCTACGAAAAAGAATGGTGGCATTTCACCCTTAAAAACGAACCATATCCGGATACTTATTTTAACTTTCCGGTAGAATGATAGATTAATGATTTATTGATTTAATGAAAAACACCAATTGAGTAAGTTCAATTGGTGTTTTTTTTGCTAAAATAATTGTTCTCTTAGTTATTCATCAAGTGGTAACTTCGTTTGATAAACTCAGTCATTTCCTTTCCTTGTAGCAGGTTCTGAGACAATCTGGCCAAATCAAGCGCCTGATTGATGTATTCAGTGCGTTTCCCTTTAGCTTTAATAATCTTTTGCATCAAATCACTATTCGTGTTCACAACTAGATTATACATTTCAGGAAAAGCGCCCATCCCCATCATTCCACCGCCTCCGGTTTGCTGCATCTCCTTCATTCTTCTCATAAACTCAGGTTGGGTAATGATAAATGGATTTGATTTTGAATCCAGAGCCTCCAATTGAACCGAATATTTCTCCTTTGGTACAATTTCTTCAATATAAGTCTTTAATTTCCCTTGGTCCTCATCAGAAAGCTTGGAAATCTGTGTTTCATCTTTTTGAATAAGCTTTTCTATAGAATCAGAATCCACCCTTACAAATTTCACTTTTTCATTTTCCGTTTCCAATTTTTGAATCAAATGAGAAATAATAGGAGAATCAAGCAATAATACTTCATATCCTTTGGCTTCTGCCTCCTCAATAAATCCGTGCTGCTCATCTTTATTACTCGCGTATAAAACAACAAGATTTCCGTCCTTATCAGTTTGTGCAGCTGCAACTTTTTCTTTTAATTCATCAATCGTGAAATAAGCGTCTTTTGTAGTTGGATACAGTGCAAAACTCTGAGCCTTCTCAAAAAACTTAGGTTCTGACAACATTCCATATTCAATCACGATTTTAACATCGTTCCATTTTTTCTCAAAGACTTCTCTGTCATTTTTAAACAATGAACTGAGCTTATCCCCTACTTTTTTGGTGATATAAGATGAAATCTTTTTAACTGCCCCATCTGCCTGAAGATAACTCCTTGACACATTCAATGGGATGTCAGGTGAATCAATAACACCTCTTAGCATTTGAAGGAAATCAGGTACAATTCCCTCTACATTATCAGTTACAAACACCTGTTTTTGATACAGTTGAATCTTGTCCTTCTGCATTTCCATATTGGTTGCCATCTTAGGAAAATAAAGAATTCCTGTTAAATTGAATGGATAATCAACATTAAGGTGGATATGAAATAAAGGCTCTTCAAATTGCATAGGGTACAGTTCTCTATAGAAACTTGAATAATCTTCATCTTTAAGATCACTTGGCTGTTTGGTCCAGGCCGGATTAGGATTATTGATGATCTTGTCAACAGTAATCATTTTTTGAGGCTCGGTAGTTTCTTTCCCCTCTTTATCCTTTATTGTTTTTGGTTCATGTGCAGGATCCGCAACCTCTTCGGTACCAAACTTTATAGGGATGGGCATGAATTTATTGTATTTATTCAACAATTCATTAATTCTGCTTTCCTCTAAGAATTCTAAAGAATCTTCATCTATATGTAGGATGATCTCGGTTCCTCTATCTGTTCTCTTAGATTTTTTAAGTGAATATTCCGGAGAACCATCACATGTCCAATGGGCTCCTTCATCTTCGTCTCTAAAAGATTTTGAATGTATTTCAACCTGACTCGCAACCATAAAAGAAGAATAAAATCCTAAACCAAAATGACCTATAATTCCTGAATCATTCTTTTCATCCTTAAATTTTTCAAGAAATTCTTCAGCACCCGAAAAAGCGATGTCGTTGATGTATTTTTTCACTTCATCCTGTGACATTCCAATTCCTTGGTCAATGATGTGAAGTTTTTTTCCTTTCTTATCAATTTTAACTTCTAATCTTGCATCATCTACATTTCCTTTATACTCTCCAATTGATGCCAGGTGTTTTAATTTTAACGTTGCATCCGTTGCGTTAGA
Source organism: Flavobacteriaceae bacterium (assembly GCA_030618945.1). Taxonomy (GTDB): domain Bacteria; phylum Bacteroidota; class Bacteroidia; order Flavobacteriales; family Flavobacteriaceae; genus Lutimonas. Next base: position 4,156 of record JAUXCI010000126.1, on the reverse strand, counting down.
AATCAATTCTCTTAAAAATATTTCATGATCAGAATACAAAAATCTCTTGATCAACGGGAATATATTCTCAACAGCTACATTAATTTTTCCTTTTGCCATAATATCTATTTAGTTAAATGTTTTTAATATGTACACTGTGGCTAATCAAAACAAGTACCAAATTGATTATTATGACAAGATGACATAAATTGTTTCATTAGACCTCAACAATCTTTGAGTATCATGAAAAAACAATAAATCACGCGAATTGTTTATATTTGTTTTAATGAATGAATAGAATGAGTGAAACTGCACTGATATGTAATGGACCAATCGTTTATAGCTCTCGATTTTCGACAATAAAAACAAATAAAAATTAGCAAAAAGTATGTATAACGCAAAAATTACTGGCCTTGGATTTTATGTACCTGACAATATTGTAAGCAATGATGACCTAGCCAAAATAATGGATACTGATGATGCTTGGATACAGGAAAGAACTGGTATCAAGCAAAGGCATTGGATTAAAGACGGTAGTGATGAAACTTCAGCTTCTATGGGCGCCAAAGCCGCTAAAATTGCTATTGAAAGGGCGGGACTAAGTAAAGACGAAATTGATTTTATAGTTTTTGCAACGTTAAGTCCAGATTTTTATTTTCCAGGTTGCGGGGTACAGATCCAGGATATGTTGGATATGCAAACAGTTGGTGCGTTAGACGTAAGAAATCAATGCTCTGGTTTTGTTTATGCCCTTTCTACCGCTGATCAATTTATAAAAACCGGTATGTACAAAAACATTCTCGTTATCGGATCAGAATACCACAGCAATGGTTTAGACAAAACGACTAGAGGTAGAGGCGTTTCAGTAATTTTTGGCGACGGCGCCGGAGCCTGCGTACTTTCGAGAACAGAAGACAATCAGAAAGGTATTTTATCTTCTCATTTGCATAGTCAGGGGAAGTATGCTGATAAATTGATCGTAGAATCTCCGAGTATCAAGCATTGGGTACCAGAAATATTGGAATCAGATGAAGAAGACATTTCCTACTTCCCATATATGGATGGAACCTTTGTATTTAAGAATGCGGTGGTTAGATTCAGCGAGGTAATGATGGAGGCCTTAACCACAAATAATATAGCTTCTACCGATATTGATTTGTTTATACCCCATCAAGCCAATTTAAGAATCTCTCAGTTTATCCAGCACAAGTTCAAATTAAAAGATGAACAGGTATACAACAATATCATGAATTACGGTAATACGACTGCTGCGTCCATAATTATCGCTTTGAGCGAAGCATGGGAAAAAGGAATGGTCAAGGAAAATGACATTGTCCTTTTGGCAGCGTTTGGAAGTGGATTTACTTGGGGAAGCGTTTTAATTCGTTGGTAGTTTTTATTTCTTATAATTGTCATCCCAGTCTTGCACCATTGGCTTGCCCAATCTTCCTTCTGACTTAGCAACCAGCATTGAAACTGTGGCATCACCCGTTACATTGACAACAGTTCTACACATGTCAAGTGGTCGGTCAACCGCAAAAATAAGTGCTAAACCTGCCTCTGGAATACCAGCTTGAGCCAAAACAATAACAAGCATTACCATTCCCGCTCCGGGAACGGCCGCTGATCCTATACTGGCAAGAGTAGCGGTGGCAACAATACCTAATTGAACACCAAGGCTAAGGTCCATACCAAAGGCCTGGGCAATAAACACAGCCGCTACAGCCTGATACAAACTGGTACCGTCCATATTTATAGTCGCTCCAATGGGAAGTACAAAACTTGACACCTCCTCTTCAACTCCAAGGTGTTCATGAACTCTTTCCATCGTTACCGGAAGGGTAGCAGCACTTGAGCTGGTTGAAAAAGCAAGTAATTGAGCCGGAGAAATTCCCTGAAGAAAAACTTTAGGCTTCATCCCCGAAAAGATATACACCAGCAAGGTATAGATCATTATCATCATAAACAATCCTAAAACTACAGTGAGGGCATACCAACCCAAAGCAGCAAAAAGATCCGCACTTGGTGACTCAACAATTAAGGCTGCCAGTAAGGCAAAAACCCCGTAAGGAGCTGCCAGCATAATAAGGTCTATCATTTTCAAAATCACCTCATTAAAACTGTAAAAAAAATCTTTGACCGGCTTGGCTTTATCTTCAGGTAATAGGATAAGACCTACACCAAAAAATATGGCAAAGAAGATCACTTGAAGCATATTTTTATTTTCACTGGAGGCACCTATTATATTATCCGGAACCATCTCTACCAGAGCGTTAAGAGGTCCTTGTCTTTTTTGATTAGCAGCTTCATCTTTATATTTCTGAGTACTCTCAGAATAACTGGAAACCAACTCTGTTCTGGTCTTGTCAGAAATCGAACTTCCCGGTTGAAAACTATTGACCAAAACCAATCCAATTGTAACGGCTACAACTGTAGTGACAAGATAAATCATTACCGTTTTGCCACCCATTTTTGAAAGTTTAGAAATATCCTTTAAATCAGAAACACCCGAAATAAGAGAGCCCAAAATCAAAGGCACGGCGATCAACTTTAAGGCATTGATAAAAATGGTGCCAAAAGGTTTGACCCAGTCTAATACAAGCTCTTTTCCTCCTGAAAAATTAACCATTAGGAAACCAAATGCGACGCCTAGAACCATTCCTATAAGGATTTTCCAATGCAAGGCTAAATTTTTCATCTACTATACAATTTTAAAAATACATTCAACATTAACTAATACAAGGCATAACATGACTTATAAGAGATTCAGTTCAAATCTATTCAATTTAATTTAAAATCATTTGATTTTTATATTTAATACTTACATTTGCCAAAAATTCAGAAAGAATGGAAAAATTGAAAGAACGATGGGGAATTGATTCTAATTTTCAAATATTTATTATCCTTTTGGTTTTCAGCATTAACGGTTCTTTAGCTGTTTTTCTGGCGAATCCTATTACCAACTTTATAGGGATGTCAAAAGAAACAATGGCTCCTATCATTTTTTGGCCCCTAAGAATTTTTGTTGTTTTTATAGTGTATCAGATAACTCTGGTAATTGTTGGAACAGTATTCGGGCAGAAAAAATTCTTTTGGAATATGGAGAAAAAGATGCTGCAGAGATTCGGTCTGGGAAGGTTTTTTAAATAGACTTTTCTCTGTTTAAAAGATATACATAACACCAGGTTAAAGTGAAGGATGGAAAGAAATCCATTCCCGGAATGGCTTCCTCCAAAAAAGACATTAAACCACCAATTTTCCCAACATTACCTCTATACAGTCTAATCATGAGATAGGCTGATAAAGGCGCCCATACTATATCAATAAATGGGAATATATAAGAGGCCATTCCTATCAAGTCAAAAATTAACCCGACATATAATTTATTGTTTTTACTTAAGTCTTCCATCGATAAGAATTATTAGCGTTTTCTATTGTTCGTCCCAGTTGTTTTTGATCCTGATTTTTTTATAAAGTTTGATTCCCAGCATCAAAAGAATGGAAACACCAACTATTCCTATAACACCAAATATCCAGCCAAGAGTTGTTTTTAATACAACAAGAAATACGCAGGCGAAAAGAATGATGGTGGCTACTTCATTCCAAATACGTAAGTTATTTGAAGAATACTTTAAATATCCTTTGTCAATTTGATTATACATGACTTGGCATGACCAGTGATAAGCAAACAGCAATCCTACAAAACCCAATTTGATAATCATCCAGTTCGACTCCAGCCAAAACGGCTGCAAGATCAAAAGCCAAACAGCAAATATGGTTGCCAAAACGGCTGACGGCCAGGTAATGATATACCATAACCTTTTACACATTAAACTGTATTGATTTTTAAGTATTGACCTGGCTGGTTCTTCTTTTTCCTCAGCCTCTTTATAATAAATAAACAACCGTATAATATAAAATAATCCTGCAAACCAGGTTGTTATAAAAATAATGTGTAAAGATTTTATATAGAGGTAAGCCATATTATTAAAAATTCTATTGACGCCAATTATTGATCCATTGTTTCATCACTTCCACCCAGGCTTTATCTTCGTTAAGGCAAGATATGTGAATAAAGGCTTCGCCTCCCCTATCCAGAAACTCTTTTTTGCCCTCCAGTGCAATCTCTTCCAGGGTCTCCAGCCAATCTGAAACAAATGCCGGTGTAGTAACTGCT
>JAUXCI010000208.1 GCA_030618945.1 Flavobacteriaceae bacterium | reverse complement strand
AATCTTTGGAATAACTTTTTTGCCAGACTGGCGCAGCATCAATGGATTCTCTCAGTGCAATATGAATGTTAATCATATTTAATTCCCGCTCAAGGGCTCCATCAACAAAATAATCTATTCCATTGATCACATTTAGAATTAGCGAGTTGGTATTGTCAAAACCGGAGGTTAAAATTCTTGTCGACTTTTGATTAATAACAGTCAATTGATCTACCTTGGATAATTCATCGATAAGTGCCTGGGTCATTCCAGTCGCAAGGTATGCTTCTTCTACGCTATCTGTTTTTTGAACAAAAGGAATAACGGCTACTTTTTTTATTTCTGGCGAAGTTGGCTGGTCATTCCAATTTGAACCCGCCCAAAAACTAATTACTAAAAGTAATATCACTCCTAAACTTAGGGAAGCCCCTATCACTTTGTTTAATCTGCGGTTCGTTATTTTTATTGATTCCTTGCTCGTGTCTATATCATCCGTTTTCTGAATACCAGCCGCAGTCAAATCATAATACCATGAAAAACTAATCCAGAAAAAGAGTCCGATTGATAAAAGATAAATTATGATTTTAAGGGTATAATCAGGGCTGTTGAAAGTAGGTAATACAATCGAAGCTAATTGTATAATGACCCAAGCTATCGCCAGGTAGGCAATGGCAGATTTAAAAACATGCCTGCGTTTAAGTTCCGATAATAATTTACTCCAATTCATTAGGTAAAATAAAATCCTTGAGAACGAGCACTAAAAACTAATAAGGAACTCTAATTTACGTAATTATCTTGATATTAACCAGGTAAGGTATGATTATTATTCTTTGATCAATTCATTTTGATCGGTATGTTCAAAAACCCTCCCGTAAATGTCAAGCATGGTTGTTTCTGAGTAAAACATTTTGCCCTTTCCCACTTTAATCTTTTGTGTAAAACCAGTGGTCCTGGCATTTTTTTTCATGAAAGGTGATTGAATAATACCCCAATCCATATCGTCAATACCAGCCGATACTTCAATAATTAAATCACCATCTTTATCCCTCAATTCTTTATAGTTGGCACCGGCAAGTAAACAAACTGCTCTTGGTATGACCAAAGAATGCATTATTACCTGTTCTCTTGCATCCCACAGCCAGTATCCAGTTTCGTCATGAAATACCTCATCATTTGATTTTCGCTTAACTATTTGTCTGTAATGCACTACTGACAAAACCTGAGATTCAGCATTGGTCAAGTCACCCCCTTCGGTATAAGTAATTGTTTCATAGTAAGGGTTTTCTTCTGTTCCATCAGGCTCCGGCGCAATATCCATCCCCTTATCTCCTTTCCAAACGCCTATCAAATCAGTTAATGGTCCGTAATCAATATCAGTTATTTCACTCATGAGTCTATACTTTTATTTGTTTAAATTTAATTCTCGATTTGTCCTTTTTTTCAAAGCGCTTTTTTTATCATACTCCCTCCCTAATACCGCAAACATCAACATACAGATATTTGCCTATTCCTGTTGCCTTAAAATCAATAGTTTTTAATTCAATAAATCTAGAATAATAATGCCTGAATGGGAATGATATATATCATACCGAGTATATGATTTACTAAGAAATTATATTATTTCTATAAAACAGATTTAATTAGTCAGAATACGAATCACAAGTTAATAAAATAAAGGATTATTATATCATTATATCATTGCATCAATATATCATTCCAAAAAAGACATTCATGATATAAATCATTGATTTACACATAATAAAAGACTATATTTGAGAATAACAATTCAAAATCTTTAACAATATGGATAAAATTACTCAAACGAATACCGCTAGAATCTTGAAATTTCTTCAAGCTTTCAAGATGGATTTTAACAACTATAGCATTTGGAATTATTCCAGGAAAAAATTTCATTTTAACGAAACCGCAAGACATCTCATTGACGAAGCGATTGAGTCATTGGAAGGTTTAGCGTTTATAGAAAAAGTGAGAAGACCCGGTTATTACAGGCTTACTGTAAAAGGTGAAAATTTTGAAAGCTGGGAATTGGAAGACGTTCAAGATGCTCAAGTTGTAGGATCAGAAAAAGTGCAAAGTAGTTGGAAGAGGTGGCTTATGCCCAACAAAAACAAAGAGGCACAAGTTTAAGGTTTTATTAACGACAAGGCACTTTTATCTTGAAACATAGTGATACAGCGATATCATTGTTTCAATATATCATTATTTCATTGTATCAATATATCATTGTTCAAAGAGGATTAGCATTAAAAGTGTCTCCTTGCTCAATGTCACCGGTTGTAAAGCCCTTTTTAAACCAACGTATTCTCTGTTCGGAAGTACCGTGTGTGAAAGAATCAGGGACCACGCGTCCTGTTGATTGTTTTTGTAGACGATCATCCCCAATAGCAAAGGCCGCATTCAATGCTTCTTCAAGGTCGCCTGTTTCCATCATTTGACTCATTTGCTGTGAGTGATGTGCCCAAACACCTGCTAAAAAATCAGCTTGTAACTCCAACCGAACCGAGTATTTATTGTATTCCGTCTTGCTCATCTGACCCCTTAAGCTTTGAACTTTTTCAGTGATACCCATGATTTTTTGAATATGATGGCCTACTTCATGAGAAATCACATAGGCCTGGGCAAAGTCGCCAGGGGCATTTAATTTGACTTCCATATCATGAAAAAAACTCAAATCAAGGTACAGTTTTTCGTCGCCAGGGCAATAAAAAGGACCCGTAGCACTGGAGGCAGATCCGCAGGCGGAAGAAACAGTTTGAGTAAAAAGCACAAGAGTTGGTTCTCTGTAGTTATCTAAAATTCCATTCCAGACATCCTCTGTAGAGGCCAAGATAGTGGCACTAAATTCGGCCAATTCATTTTCGCTTGCGTTGCCCTGATATGGCGTTGAAATTTCTGTTTGATTATCACCTCCCACAAACAACTGACCCAAAAAGGTCAATGGATTATTTCCTGTTATAAATGAAAATACAAGAAACAGGCCCACTATAATCAAGCCGGTTTTAGAAAAAAGAATTTTAATCAAGGGGCCAAGTAACATAGGGTTGAGTCCACCCCCACCCCTTCTCGAGCCTGATTGCCCTCTTCGGTCTTCAATATTTGAACTTTGTCTTTTACCTTTCCACTTCATAATAATGATTGATTAGTTGGAATAATTAGAGTCTCCAATTTAGTAATTATTTAAAATATATGGGAATTGTTTTTAGAAAGAAAAATAAGGCTTTGAGATATTAGGTCTATTTTTTATGTTATTACAAAGGAAATAATCAAAGCAACAGGAGCGTCTATTTGTTTATCCCAGCACCTTAACCGTTATGATTCTCACGTCAGTTATTGGCCGGTCCAAAGAATCCGTTCGTACCGCTGCAATAGAATCGACGATCTCAATACCATTAATCACCTCACCGTATATTGTATAATTCTGGTCGAGGTGCGGAGTACCCCCTAGGGTCCTGTAGATTTGACGATGCGGTTCTGGTATAGCATAACTATCAAAATTTTTATATGATTTTGACATACTTCTTATACTATCGTTAAACAAAGTATAACGATCCATATTTTCATCATCAATTGCCTTCTGCATTGAATCTAGAAGAGGCTTATTAAGCGGGTCCTTCTTAAAATAATGTTCCGCTAACATACCATTAATTCTTGTTTCTGCCTTATCGAGCAGGCTATCATTCCATACTTTTCCTTGTACAATATAGAATTGCATACTGCTGGATGCTCTCTCTGGATTACCATCTCTGGCTGCGGCTAACACACCCTTTTTGTGAAATAAAAAAGGACTGAATTCAGCATCTACTTTATAAGGAAGACCTCCATTACCAAGGGTGTCTCCAGGCTGGGCATTTTTGCTATCAGGGTCGCCACCTTGTATCATGAACTCGTTGATCACACGATGAAAAAGGACACTGTCATAAGCGCTTTCCTTAGCAAGTTTGATAAAATTATCGCGATGCAATGGGGTTTCGTTGTACAACTCAATGACCATGGTGCCATAATCAGTAACCATTTCGACCGTTTTTCGTTGTTCTTCTTTTGGGGCTTTTGTTTTCGTATTGCAGTTCCAAAAGGAAAGGACAAGCAGTAAGAGCAAGGAGGTTTTTAAGTAAGTTTTCATTTTTATTGGGTTATAGCTTAGTTGATAGGGTTAGTTTATATTTTTTATCATGTACAAATTCCATCAATCCAAACTGATTTTATTGTATTTCTTCATTATTTCAACAATCTGTTCAATAGGAATTGATAAAATTTTATGACCATCTCTTCCAGCCATGGTCTCTGCGGCAAACAAGGAGTTCAAAATTGCTTCTTCAGTAGCCTCAATTGTTGCTAAAAACAAAGGAGATATCACTTCATTTCTCAATATTTTGGTCTCATTAAATAAGGAATCACTTGAATAAGGAATCAAATTTTCTTTTGCTGTTGATACGGCGATTACATAATCTCCACTTCCGTTGGATGCAATTCCTCCCGTTTTTGCTAATCCCATTATGGCCCTTTTGGCGAGCCTTTCCAAGTTTCTCGAATCCAATGGCGCATTAGTTATAACAACTATCATACAAGAGCCGTCAACGTCATATTTGAATTGCATAGGGTAGTTATTCAATTCTTTTGCTATAGGTACTCCATTCATTTCAAAAACGCCCCCAAAATTAGTCTGAACCAAAACACCGACTGTATATCCTCCAAAGTATTCCGGAATTACTCGTGAAGAGGTTCCGATTCCCCCTTTATACCGAAAACAAATTGTTCCTGTTCCCGCACCAACATTACCCTCTTCTACCTCACCTCCCTTAGCGTTTTGTATGGCTTCCAATACGTGTTCCTGCTTAACGTATCTTCCCCTGATATCATTTAACCATCCATCATTGGTTTCTCCAACAATTGAATTTACAGAAAATACATTTTCATTATCGGTCAAACCCAAAGTATAACTAATCAAGGCGTCAGAAGCTATAGGAACGCTT
>JAUXCI010000027.1 GCA_030618945.1 Flavobacteriaceae bacterium | reverse complement strand
GGTCAGAATCTCAACTTTCGCAATTTGTTACAGTAAAAATGTCGGAAAAATGTCACAATGTGAGAATTATGACCTTTTTTTATGTAACTCTGGTGCTGAAGCAAATGAAAATGCACTAAAGCTGGCTTCGTTTGAAACAGGGAAAAGTAAAATAATTGCTTTTGAACGCGCTTTTCATGGAAGAACTTCTGCCGCAGTATCGGTAACCGATAATCCCAAAATCAACGCACCATTAAACAAACAGCACGAGGTGGTATTTCTGCCTTTGAACGACCTCGACAGCTTAGAGAAAGAGCTGTCAGCAAATGATATTGCCGCTGTAATTATAGAAGGAATTCAAGGTGTTGGCGGATTGGATCAGGGCAGTACTGAGTTTTTCAGAGGTATGAAGAAATTGTGCACTGAGTATGGCGTTTTATTAATACTGGATGAGATTCAATCGGGCTATGGAAGAAGCGGTAAATTCTTTGCCTTTCAACACCATGATATACAACCAGATATTATTACCATAGCCAAAGGAATGGCTAATGGCTTCCCGGTAGGAGGCCTGCTTATCTCTGATAAAATCAAGGCTTCATATGGCCTTTTGGGAACAACTTTTGGAGGAAATCATTTGGCTTGCGCCGCGGCATTATCTGTGCTTGACGTTATGGAGGAGGAAAGCTTAATTGAGAATGTGAATAAGGTAAGCAGCCATTTTTTAAACAGGATCAAAGAGATTGAAGAGGTGTTAATAGTAAAAGGAAAAGGCTTGATGCTTGGTGTGGCCTTTGATTTTAGCGTTTCTGAACTAAGAAAGAGCTTGATCTTTGATGAACACATTTTTACAGGAGGCTCTTCGAATCCTAATTTATTGAGAATATTGCCCCCTCTCAGTGTAACTCCTGAACAGATTGATGTTTTTATCGACGCTCTAAAGCGGGTCCTGGAAAAAATTGATAATAAGAAGAAACAACTTAACTAGTACAATGGAATCCATATTATCTATAGATCAAAGAAACAGAGTCCTGCTTAAAATGGCAGATCTTGTTATTGCGAATAAGGAGATGATCTTAAAGGAAAATCAAATTGATATACAGGGCTTTGATCAAAACGATCTTGCCATGTACGATAGATTGAAAGTAGATGAGGAAAAGATAAAAGGCATGGTTCTTTCCCTAAGGCAACTAGCGGAACAAGAGGACCCAGTTGGGATAGAAAAGTTTCATTTTACCCATGATAACGGGTTGGAAATATATAATAAGACGGCATCCTTTGGGACAATTATGATCATTTATGAATCAAGACCTGACGTAACTATTGAAGCGGGTGGAATTGCATTTAAATCGGGAAATAAGATCCTGTTAAAGGGTGGTAAAGAAGCTTTGTATTCTAATAACGCTATAGTCAATCTTTGGCATCAGGCGCTTGATGCAAATGGTATTAGTAAACAATGGGTAACATATTTGAACTATAGCAGAACCGAAACCCAGGAATTTTTGAAACATCCTAGTCAAAAAATTGACTTGATCATCCCAAGAGGTGGAGAAAAACTGATCAGTTTTGTTAAAGAATACGCTACTTGCCCGGTAGTGGTTAGTGGAAGGGGAAACAATTTTGTTTATGTTTCAAGTGAAGCGGATAAAGAAAAAGCATTTGATGTAATTCTCAATGCAAAAGTCACAAAGATTTCTGCGTGCAATGCCCTGGATAAGGTGTTGATCAATAAAAATTTACCTGGATTTAAAATATTTTTAACTGAACTCATTCAAAAACTAAAATCGCATAAAGTTGAAGTGCTTGTTGATATGCATTTACATGATACGCCTGAGACCACAACAATTACGGAAGAGGCGATTTGGTATGAGGAATTTTTAGATTATAAAATACTTATTGGAGAGGTTGCTTCTACTCAGGAGGCCATTAGCAAAATCAACACCTATGGAGGCGGTCATTCAGCGTCGATTATGACAGAGGATGCGGTAGAAGCAGAAATATTCTTAGGAGCTGTAGACGCTGCAGCAGTTTATCAAAATGCTTCGACAAGATTTACTGATGGCTTTCAATTCGGATTGGGAGGTGAGCTGGCCATAAGTACGGATAAATTACACCAGAGAGGCCCTATCGGACTACAGCACCTGGTAACTAACAAATGGTATGTATATGGAAATGGGCAAGTCAGATAAAAAAAGGGTACTTTTAAAAATAGGTACCAATACTTTAACCAAGGAAACCAACCAGATTTCCAGGGGTAAGATAGAGGATATTGGAAGACAAATCTCAGAATTGAAAGACGCGTATGAATTCGTTATTGTGAGTTCAGGGGCAATAGCCGTTGCCAAACAATTCGTTCAGCTTGAGTCAAACGGAAAGGAGATTAATGTCAAACAAGCTCTTGCAGCTATCGGGCAGCCCCACCTGATGAGAATCTTTCAGGAAAATTTTAGAGAGCTGGGTTTATTGACCTCACAATGTTTATTGTCGTATGCTGATTTTAAGAGGGAAAAATCCAAAGAAAACATTGTAAATACAATCAATGTCTTGTTAGAGAATAATTATATCCCAATTATTAATGAAAATGATACTGTGGCCACGGATGAAATTCAATTTGGTGACAATGATAAGTTGGCGGCCTTAACGGCAAGCTTGCTCAAGGTAGACTTGGTGATTATCGCGACTAACACAAATGGTATCTACACAAAAAAAAGTATAGATAAAAAAGATAAATCCACCATCAAAATAGTGGATGACCTTGAGATAATAAAAATTGAAATCGCTGATGAAAAATCTTCTCAGGGAACCGGGGGGATGTTGTCAAAGATTGAAGCCTTAGAAATATTAAAAAAGAAAAATATTGAAACTTGGATCGTCAATGGAATTGGTGATAATTTCATGATTAATGCGATGAATGACAAGGTTCCTTTTACAAAAATTTTAAAAATACAATCATGAACTATTTAACTGTAAATGATATTGATAACCTGCCTGAGTGGGTGGAAGAGGCGAGAAGTATAAAACAAGACCCTCTGAAATTCAAAGAGCTTGGAAAGTATAAAACCATTGGTCTATTGTTTTTTAATCCAAGTTTAAGAACGAGGTTGAGTACTCAAAAAGCCGCTCAGAATCTTGGGATGAACAGCATGGTCATGAATTTTGACAAAGAAGGGTGGGCCCTGGAGTTTGAAGATGGGACAATTATGAATCAGGGAAAACCGGAACACATCAAAGAAGCGGCTCAGGTCATTTCTCAGTTTTGTGATATCATTGCCATCAGGGCTTTTGCCTCTTTAGAAGACAAGTCAAAAGATCAGGATGAAATGGTACTAAACGGCTTTGCAAAATACGCTACTGTTCCTATTGTTAACATGGAAAGTTCAGTAGGCCATCCTTTACAGGCCATGGCAGATGCAATAACTCTTGCAGAGCATGTAAATAAAAAGAAGGCTAAGCCTAAAGTAGTTTTATCCTGGGCTCCACATCCCAAAGCCCTGCCTCATGCAGTAGCTAACTCTTTTGTACAGATGATGCAAAAACAGGACGCGGAGTTTGTGATTACACATCCGGAAGGATATGAGCTGGATAAGAAAATAACCGGGGATAGCATGATAGAGTACGATCAGAAAAAGGCATTTAAAAATGCTGATTTTATATATACCAAAAACTGGAGTGCTTTTAAGGATTATGGGAAGGTTATCAATAAGGATCCTTTATGGATGATTGATACCGAAAAAATGGCATTGACCAATAATGCTAAATTTATGCATTGTCTTCCTGTTCGAAGAAATGTGGTGGTTGGTGATGCTGTACTTGATTCATCGAATTCTCTTGTGATAGAACAAGCAAATAACAGAACTTTTTCCGCCCAGATTGTGTTAAAGAAAATATTGGAAGAGATGGATCTCATTAAATAATGAATTATGAAGGAAAAACTGAGAATTGTTAAAATAGGTGGAAACGTAATCAATGAGAGGAAACAACTGCAATCTTTCCTTAAAGATTTTTCAGACATGGATTCCTTAAAGATTCTTGTTCATGGAGGAGGTAAAAGAGCCACTGAATTGGCAGCTTCTCTCGGATTGCAAACAAAAATGATAGGAGGACGAAGGGTCACCGATGAGGCAAATCTTGAAATAGTAACTATGGTTTACGCGGGTTTGTTAAACAAGAATATTGTGGCAGAGCTTCAAGCTAACAATTGTAATGCTATTGGGCTTACGGGAGCCGATGCCAATACGATCACAGCCCATAAAAGGATTGTAAAGGATATTGATTATGGTTATGCAGGTGATGTCGATTCCATTGAAAATAAATCAATTGAACTTTTTCTGAATAATGGGATAGTTCCGGTATTTTCGGCGATTACTCATGATAAAAAAGGTCAGTTGTTAAACACCAATGCAGATACAATTGCCAGTGAATTGGCCAAAGGACTTTCAGGTAATTTTGAGGTTGAATTGATTTATTGCTTTGATAAAAAAGGAGTTTTATTGGATATTGATGATAATGACTCGGTCATTGCCGATATTGATAAAAATAAATACGAACAGTTGAAGGCCGATAAAATCATTGCAGAAGGGATGCTGCCTAAACTTGAGAACTGTTTTGAATCCTTGGAAAACGGTGTCAAAAAAGTTATCATTGGGATGCCTGAATTAATTAGAAACAATGGTATGCAACACACTTCACTAACCTTATGAAAGATAGACTAACACAAAGAGCAAAGCAGTTATTGATGGATCTGATCAATACCCAGTCTTTTTCAGGAGAAGAAGACGGGACGGCTATACTTATCGAAAACTTTGTCAAGGAAAATGAAATTAAATACCAAAGACAGCATCATAATATTTGGGCAATCAATAAATATTTTGACAAAAACAAGCCCAGTATTTTACTTAATTCTCACCATGACACGGTAAAACCCAATAAGGGTTATATCAGGAATCCCTTTAAGGCCGAGCTCTCTGAAGGAAAAATATTTGGTTTGGGTTCTAATGATGCCGGCGGCTGTTTGGTATCCTTGCTTGCCTGCTTCACTTATTTTTATGATAAAAAAGATTTAAAATATAACCTTATTATGCTGGCTTCGGCTGAAGAGGAGAATTCTGGAGTTCATGGGATTCGGTATATGGTTCCGCTGATGCCTGAGATTGATTTTGCAATAGTTGGGGAGCCGACGCACATGAATTTGGCAGTTGCTGAGAAAGGTTTGTTGGTCCTTGATTGTTATGCAAAGGGCGAATCGTCTCACGCGGCCCATTCTAGAGGAATTAATTCTATTTATAGAGCCATGGATGCCATCAAATGGTTTGAGACCTATAAATTTGATAAAGTGTCTGAAACGCTGAATGATACAAAAATGACCGTTACCCAGGTAGACGCCGGGAATCAGCATAATGTTGTTCCAGCTGTTTGTCATTTTGTGGTTGATGTCAGGGTGAATGACCTGTATAGCAATATAGAAGTGCTCAATATTGTCAAAAAAAATGTTGACGTCGAGGTAAAAGAAAGGTCAACTCGGTTGAATTCGTCATCTATTCCATTGGATCATGAAATAGTTCTTGCCGGCAAAAATATGGGAAGAGATATTTATGGTTCTCCAACCTTATCAGATCAGGCTAACCTGACTTGCCCATCTCTTAAATTAGGACCTGGAGATTCACTGAGGTCACACACAGCTGATGAATTTATTTATGAGAAGGAAATCGATGAAGGAATAGCGTTGTATATTGAACTTTTGAAAAATATTTTATAGTGAACTGTTTGTGTTTAGACAGAAATAAAAAAATAAGAACTTATGAAACTCTGGGATAAAGGATTTAGTACGGATAAGAAAATAGATCTGTTCACCGTTGGAAATGACCGGGAACTGGATTTGGTATTGGCCAAATACGATGTAATTGGTTCCCTGGCGCATGCTAAAATGTTACATAAGATCGGCTTGTTAAGCAAAGAAGAAATTGACGCTATTGATAGAGAGCTTACATCTATTGCCAAACTCATTGAAGCTGGTGAATTCACTATTGAGGGTGATTTTGAAGACGTGCATTCAAAGATTGAATTTATGCTTACTGAAAAGTTGGGCGATACCGGTAAAAAGATTCATACAGCACGATCCAGGAATGACCAGGTCCTGGTGGATGTGCATTTATACGTAAAGGACGTGCTAAAGATGATAAAAGATATGGTCCTGGAATTCTTTGACCTTTTGATGAAATTGTCAGAGGAATACAAAGGAAATTTGCTGCCCGGATATACCCATTTGCAGGTTGCCATGCCATCTTCTTTTGGAATGTGGTTCTCAGCCTATGCAGAGAGCTTGATTGACGATATATACCTGTTAAATGCGGCTTATCGAATAAGCGATCAGAATCCGTTGGGGTCAGCAGCAGGTTATGGTAGCTCCTTTCCTATTGATAGAGCGTTTACCACGTCTGCTATGGACTTCGGGGAGTTAAAAATAAATTCTGTAGCAGCTCAAATGAGCCGGGGGAAAACAGAAAAGTCTCTAGCATTCGCTATGAGCTCGGTAGCTGGTACACTTTCTAAGTTTGCCATGGATATTTGTTTATATATGAGTCAGAATTTCGGGTTTGTTTCTTTCCCCGATGAATTAACGACGGGTTCCAGTATCATGCCTCACAAAAAGAATCCGGATGTTTTTGAACTTATCAGGGGAAAATGCAATAAAATTCAGGCCCTGCCATATGAATTAACTTTGATCACGAATAACCTTCCCAGTGGGTATCACAGAGATTTACAATTGCTTAAGGAAGGTTTGATTCCTGCCATACAGAGTTTAAAAGCCTGCTTAGAGATGTTTAGTTTTTCTTTGGAAAATATTCAAGTCAATAGGAATATTTTAGACAATAATATCTACGATTACCTTTTTACTGTTGAAGAAGTGAATCAGTTGGTCCAAAATGGAGTTCCGTTTAGAGATGCCTATAAAATTGTGGGAGAAAAGGTTGTCAAAGGAGATTTTAAACCTGATAAAAAAGTGATGCATTCACACCTTGGAAGTCTGGGAAATCTAGCTTTAGATAAGATTCAGGCTAAAATGGATAAGGCCATCAAGTTGTGATTTTTGTGATAATCAACTAGAAAGGGCATGCATCAATGCTTTTGCCTTTAACAAGCATTCTTCATATTCTTTTTCAATAATGGATTGGGAGGTTATGGCGCTTCCCACCGAAAAAGATGCATATTTATTAGATTGATTGTATAAGATGCTTCTTATCACCACATTGAAATCAAAATTGTTGTCTGGAGTAAAATAGCCAACGGCTCCGGAATAGAGACTTCTTTTTGTTTCTTCTTCTTCGTCTATAATTTTCATGGCAGATATTTTTGGGGCACCTGTCATACTTCCCATGGGAAATAAATTTTTTATAATTTCCACCGGATTATCATCTGGATTTACCTGGCAAACCACAGTTGATATTAGCTGATGAACTTGCTTAAAAGAATATACTTTGCAAAGCTCTTCTACGATCACACTGCCTTTAACCGCGTTTTTAGAAAGATCATTTCTCAAAAGGTCAACTATCATTATATTTTCTGCTCTTTCTTTTGGGTCCAGAACTAAGGAATCGGCCAGTTTTTGATCTTTATTTTTGTCAGACAATCTTCTTGCAGTTCCCTTAATGGGCTGAACAATTATCTTTTCACCTTCTTTTTTTGCAAATCTTTCAGGCGAAGCACAAAGTAAATACTTATCGTTTAGTTTAAGATAACATGCAAAAGGGGCCTGAGAGATCATGTTTAATTTTTTGTAAACATTCAAAGTGTCAATTTCACAATGTTCTGCGTAAAATTCCTGGCAAAAATTGACCTCGTAAATATCTCCTCTATGAATATGTTCCATGACCTCGTCAACTTTTTCGAAATAATCATTTTTTGACAACCTTGAGGAAATATTTGGTTTGTTAAAATGTTTCGCTGGCAAAATTAGGGTTCGGCTTATTTCTTTAAAATCACTTTGTATTTCACCCGCATAAGCTGTTAGATAAAGCATCTGAAGGACATTTTTTTTCCATATAAAAATCTTTTTGGGTTGAAAAAAATACAATTCGGGAAAATCTAAATAATCATCGTTGCTCGAAGAAAGTTCTTCAATGTCATTTTTAAGATCATAACTTAAATATCCGAATAGGAAATCCTTTTGACGGGCCTGAAATTCTTTTAATTGTTCAAACGAATTTTGGGAGGCTATTGCCAGTCTTTTTTCGGCTCCAACGGCCAGGATGGCATCAAATTCGCCATACTTCTGTTTGATGGTTTGAAGATTTTTGTTGGATTCCAGAAAAACCATTTCATCGAAGCTTTGAGACCAGCTCAACGCTTTCTGCATAAAGTCAGCAGCAATGTTATTTGATATTGTTTTAGAAATTCTGATCACTTATATCCTACAAAAGTTAAATTAGTTTTCTTTTTATTCAAAGGTATAAACTGTTCTGTCAACTTCAGCGAGCCTGAAATATCCAAAAGCATAATTTTCAGACGTCGTAATATTAAAACAATTTCCTTTTACCTCGGCCGGAATAGTACTAAAAGGTCCTCCCGAACCTCTTGATTGCTCAATAACCAATCGCATATAATTGAAATAAGCTTCAGAAATACCCAGGAGTGAAATATCTACAATATCACCGGGCTCAAATTCTGTTTCACCCGTATCTTCGTCAGTAATCTTCTCGTAAAAAACGATCATTTCATTTCCATTAGTGAACTCATCATTAGTGTCAAAAAGTGATTGAAAAGGATCTCCTCTTCTTTGAAAGATAGCAAGATAGAAGTTAACTTCATCTTTGGGATCATTAAAAGCCACATTGACTTCTAAGGCATCCTTATCAAATCCGTTATCTGTTGATTGGAAAACATCGGTAATATTGGTTACAGAAGTCATGGTTTCAGTAGCGAGATAAACTTCGTTCTCATAAACTACTTCAAGCGTATAAGACTGATTCATTACGGGAATGAATTCGTTAGTAGTATACTTACCATTTTTTAGATCCGTAAAAACAAATTCTGTCTTGTCTTGATTGTTAATGATCTTTACAGAAGCACCAGTTACAAAATCATTCGTCAAGTTATCAAAATAAGGTGTTGATAGGCTTAGTTTTATTTCCTGGTAATTTCCTATGGTTTCTTTCTCCCAGTCAATAGAAGCCTCAATTACCAATCTTGGAGGGGCTACGGGAACCTCGAGATCAATCACATCAGTACAAGAAGTAAAAAATATGACCAAAAACACAATATTTTTTAATATATAATTTTTCATCATTTTAAAATTTAAAATTATAGGTCACAGAAGGGACGATGCCAAATATGGCGATTCGGGTTGCCTCATTTAGTCCAGTTTCTTTATTTTGAGAAAATGAAATAGATGCAGCATTTTTCCTATCATAAATATTATAGATGCCAAACACCCATTCACCCCTCCATTTTTTATTGGGTTTGCCTGGAACAAGTGTGGCAGAAATATCTATTCTGTGATACGCGGTTAACCTGTCTGAGTTACGATCAGAATAATTTGCAATTGATAGCCCTTCATATTCATATTGGCCGTCCGGGTAGGTGACTGGCCTTCCCGTTTGGTAGATGAGATTTGCACCAAAACTCCATTTCTTATTTAGCCTGTATGATCCGGTAATAGAAATATCATGTGTTCTGTCATAAGGGGTATAATACCAATTACCACCATTAATACCTGGGCCTCCCGCATTTCCACCTGGTGTTCTCTGTTCTGATTTAGAAATGGTATAAGCCACCCAGCCCGTAAAACTTCCTTTGGTTTTTCTCAGCAAAAATTCCAGCCCAAAGGCTTTGGCTTCCCCACTTAGAATTTCTGTTTCTATCGTGTTATTTCCAATCAGGTTTGAACCATCGATATAGTCAATGCGATTGTCTACCTCTTTGTAATAAGCTTCAACTTCTAAGGAGAGCATATTGTCTTTAAATTTTTTAAAATACCCCAAAGCATATTGATCCGAAAGTTGTGGTTCAATAAAGGGGCCACTGGGCGTCCACACGTCAATAGGCGTTACTGACGTTGTATTTGACAAAAGATGGATATATTGGGCCACTCTTGAATAACCTGCTTTTACGGATGAGTGATCATTGATTTGAAAAGATAAAGCCAATCGGGGTTCCAAATTACCAAAACTACTGATTACCTCATTTTTGTCGTATGCTGTTTCTCCAATTGGAGTGCCTCTCTGATAGATGTCCAGTACTTTATTATAAACAACAGGTTGGTCATTTTTATAATCTACTAAAGATTGTCCGCCCAGCCTGGCGAAAGAACTAAATCGGAGACCATATTGCAAAGAGAATTTTGACGAAATCCTGTGTTCAGCACCAATATAGATCCCGCCTTCAATCGCGCTTTTTTGATCCAGTAAGAGATAATTGATACCCGAAGTTTCTGTGGTTGGGCTGATTTCTCCTGGATTAAACAGATAATGGATGCCGTTTATTCCAAAATCCAGTTTAATATCATTATTGATATAATAGCTTAGGCCGTATTTAAGATTGTAATTATCGATTTGTGATATCCAGTCAAATTCAAAAGCATTGATCTCGAGTTGATAATCATATTTGCTATAATTCAGAGATAAATTTGAAAATATTTTATCATTAAAAACATGATTCCATCTAAGGTTTCCTGAGCCATTGCCATAAGAGCTATTGAAATTTTCCGCAAAAGTGAAAACATCTCTTCCAAAATAAGCTGAGAGAAAAAGTTGATTATTTTCATTAATCTCAAAGTTAGTTTTAAGGTTAAGATCATAGAAATAGGCGCTGTTGTCTTTAAGCTCTTCACTGAGTTTTAAAAACAAATGTGCGTATGAACCTCTCCCAGCCACCAGAAAAGAACTTCTGTCCTTGATTATTGGCCCTTCAATTGCCAATCGTGAGGAGACTGTTCCGATTCCACCCGTAAGCGCAAAATTTTTGTTGTTCCCATCTTTTTGGCGCACGTCTAAAACGGATGATGCTCTTCCTCCATATTGCGCCGGAATATTACCCTTGTACAATTTGACATCTTTAATGGCATCAGCATTGAAGATTGAGAAAAATCCCAATAAATGCGACGTATTGTAAATAATGGTCTCATCCAACAAAACTAGATTCTGATCAACGGATCCACCCCGAACATTAAATCCGGCTGATCCTTCTCCGTTATTGGTTACGCCTGGAAGCAATTGAATGGATTTTATAATGTCGACTTCACCCAGAACTGCGGGCATTTGCTTTATAGTAGCCACATTAAGTTTTGAAACACTCATTTGAGGCCTTCGAAGACTTATTTCTTCAGAATCTTCGGTACGGAGTATGACCTCATTCAATTGTTTTGAGGTCTCAGCAAGTTCTACCATTATACTCTGGTCCTTATCCAACACCACTTCTTTTTCGATATCATCAAAACCCAAATAGGAAATCACTAAGGTATAGGGACCTGATGGAGCCCTAATAGAATAAAATCCATATTCATTAGTAGTAGTACCGATCGAAGTATCCTTGATAAAAACGGTTGCTCCAAACAAGGTCTCACCACTGCTTTGATCTTTGACGGTGCCACTGATGGAATATTTTTCCTGGGCAAATAGGGCTGTAGACAGTAAAAGAAAAATGATACTCAATCCTTTTATTTTCATCCTAAAACAATTGCTTAAATTATAATTGACGGTAATTAGCCATAAGATTAGTTTGCAAAAAAAATGATCTCAATAATGGTCGGGATTTAAACGTGTAATGCTCTACCATCAACAGCCAAACACGCTTCTTTAATAGCCTCAGTGTAGGTTGGGTGGGCATGACTCATTCTGGCAACATCTTCACTTGATGCTCTGAATTCCATGGCTACAACAGCCTCTGCAATCATATCTGCGGCTCTGGCCCCAATCATATGAACTCCCAGAATTTCGTCCGTCTTGGCGTCAGCAAGAACCTTTACCATTCCATCAATATCCATACTCGCTCTGGCTCTTCCCAAAGCGCGCATCGGAAAGCTGCCTTTTTTATATTCAAGGCCAGATTCTTTGAGTTGTTCCTCGGTTTTACCAACAGAGGCTACTTCAGGCCACGTATAAACGACCCCCGGAATCAGATTGTAATCAATATGAGGTTTTTGCCCTGCAATGATCTCAGCAGCCATGGTGCCTTCTTCTTCCGCTTTATGTGCCAGCATAGCCCCCCGTATCACGTCACCTATGGCATAAATATTAGGAATGCTGGTCTGAAGCTTTTCGTTTACTTCAACCTGTCCTCTAGTATTGGAATTAAGTCCAATTTTTTCAAGTTGTAGACCTTCTGTATAGGCTTTTCGCCCAACCGAAACGAGGCAATAATCACCCTTGATTTCAATTTCATTACCCTTTTTGTCATCGGCAAGAACAATGATTTCATTTCCTTTTCTCGAAACAGACTTTACCTTATGGGAAACCTTGATTTTAAATTTTTGCTTTTTCAATACTTTGTTTAGCTCCTTTGACAGATCGGCGTCCATGGTAGGTATGATTTTGTCCATATATTCAACTACGGTTACCTCCGCCCCAAGTCTTTTATATACTTGACCCAGTTCAAGACCGATTACACCCCCACCAATTACCACCAAATGCTTAGGTACTTCTTTTAATTTTAGCGCTTCGGTTGAAGTAATAATTCTTTCTTTATCAATTTTGATAAACGGAAGACTGGCTGGTTTACTGCCAGTGGCAATAATCGTATTTTTGGCTTCTATTTCCTCGGATGAACCATCGCTTTTGCTGATCAAAATATGATCGGCATTTTTAAAGCTTCCAAGTCCGTGAAAAACATCGATTTTATTCTTCTTCATCAGAAAATCAATACCTCCTGTAGTTTGATCAACAACCGTTTGTTTACGGTTGATCATCTTTTCAAGGTTAAATTTTAAATCACCTGTTATTTCTATACCATGAGCATCAAAATGTTTTACAGCGTCTTCATAGTGGTGAGAAGAATCAAGAAGTGCTTTACTAGGGATACATCCTACGTTTAGACAGGTTCCGCCAAGTGTGTTGTATTTTTCTATTATCGCTGTTTTTAAGCCTAATTGGGCACATCGAATGGCGGCAACATAACCTCCAGGTCCTGATCCTATTACGGCAACGTCATATGCTTTCATAAATTCTGTTCAATTTTAATGCATGCAAAAATAAGATATTTAAGCATTAATAGGAAGTTAATGATAAATTGATTTGAGCCCCATCCAAGACTTTAACAAGGGATTGTAATTTTATTCCAGCAGGCCTGCCCTTTTCAATAGGGCATCTACGCTGGGTTCTTTTCCCCGGAATTTTTTATAGAGCTCCATAGGTTTTTGGGTCCCACCTTGACTTAAAATGTTGTTTTTAAATTTTGCCGCAACTTCCTTATTGAAAATCCCCTTTTCTTTAAAAGCCTCAAAGGCATCGGCATCTAATACTTCAGCCCATTTATAACTGTAATAGCCCGATGAATACCCCCCTTGAAAAATATGTGAAAAGGCTGTGCTCATACAGTTTTCTTCTACATCAGGATAGAGTTGTGTTTCACCAAAGGCATCTTTTTCAAAGACTTTTACACTTTTGATCGCGTCAGGGTCTTTAGAATGATAAGCCATGTCCAGCAAACCAAAACTTAACTGCCGTAGGGTAGTCATTCCTTCCAGAAAATTGGCAGAATCTTTAATTTTTTGAACCAGATCCATAGGGATGATTTCGCCATTTTGGTAATGCTTCGCAAACAAATTAAGCGCTTCTTTTTCATAGCACCAGTTCTCCAGAACCTGACTTGGTAATTCTACAAAGTCCCAATATACATTGGTCCCTGATAAGTTAGGGTAGGTAGTGTTAGCCAGCATACCGTGCAAAGCATGTCCAAATTCGTGAAACAAGGTGGTTACCTCATTAAAAGTTAAGAGAGAAGGTTTTGTTGAGGTTGGCTTGGTAAAGTTGCAAACAATTGAAATATGAGGTCTTGAATTGACTCCATCTTTTTTCCACTGACCTTTGTAAGAAGTCATCCAGGCCCCATTTCGTTTTCCTTTTCTAGGAAAGAAATCTGCATAAAAAAGCGCAACAAACTCCCCCTTTCCATCGGTTACTTTATAGGTTTTGACATCCGTATGATATTTATCTATTTCTGTGATTTCTTCAAAGTGTAGGTCATATAATTTTTCAGCAATGTCAAAAACGCCTTGGATCACATTTTCAAGTTGGAAATACGGTTTTAGCTGTTCATCTTCTAAATCGAAAACAGCTTTTTTAAGCTTTTCTGAATAATAAGCGCCGTCCCATTTTTGCATATCTTCTATGCCATCTTCTTTTGCGAGTTCCTGAACCCTGTTAAAATCCTTTATAGCCGCAGGTTTGGCTTTTGTCAGTAAATTATTGAGGAAGGACATTACTTTCTCTGGTTTTTCAGCCATTCGTTCCTCTAACACATAATGGGCATGTGATTGATAGCCCAAAAGTTGAGCTCGTTTGTGACGAAGGCTCACAATTTTTAATACGATGTCCTGATTGTCGTACTTATCATTTTTCATTCCTCTGGATCCAAATGCCTTTGCCAATTTTTCACGGCCTTGACGATTATTAGCGTATGTCATAAAAGGAATATAACTTGGATAGTCTAAAGTAAAGATCCACCCATCCATTTTTTTTTCTTCAGCCAGCATTCGCGCTCCTTCAATTACACCCTCAGGAAGTCCTGGCAATTCCTCATTCAGCACTATGCAGTTAACCATACGTTCAGTCATGTTCCACCAAGCTCCAGTGTATTTCCAAAAGTTGTCTGACCGGTTTGGGCAGGCCGAGGTTTGGCCAGTCATCCTGACCGAACCAGTCCTGATCAGATGAACATTCTACGCTTCTTGCGACAGGTTCTGAATGGCTAATTAGCGGTTGGATGCTCATCTGAATATGGGTTAGTTGATGTTTCAGGCTGGGTAATGACCGCAATTCGCCAGTTTCTATTCCCAGTCGTTTTTGTAATGGACGTCCATCGTCATCCGCCGGCAATGACCACAGGCCACCCCAGATACCATTTGGTGGACGTCGTTCGAGCAATACCTTTCCGTCTCCACTAATAAGGATAAGCATCTGGAATGATTTTTTGGTAATTTTCAGACGAGGTCTCGAAGCTGGAAACAGAGCCACGGAATTTTCTATAAATGCCCTGCAGTTTTTTTGCACCGGGCATTGTTCGCATGCAGGTTTGCTACGTGTACACAGTGTTGCCCCCAGATCCATGATCGCCTGGCTGTAATCCGCACCTCGATTCCCGGGTAGTAAATCAGCGGCAAAATTCCAGAGTTTTTTATGGATATTTGCCTTTCCCGGCCAACCTTCGACAGCGAAGTAACGGGCTAATACCCGTTTCACATTGCCATCAAGGATGACGGCGGGGATATCGTACGCCTGTGAATAAATGGCATTCGCCGTG
>JAUXCI010000108.1 GCA_030618945.1 Flavobacteriaceae bacterium | reverse complement strand
TATTGTTGAATTGACGTTTATTTTCAAAATATTTTTTATAAATGACATTATAGTCAGGAGCTCTTTTGATCTGAACAAGTCCTTTGTAAATTATGGCGAGGAGTTCCGGAGAACTTTTTCTTACGGCCCATCCAATCCTTTGTGACAAACTAGCCGGAGTTTCTATGTCAATATTTGGAAAATAACTACTGTGTATGGATGCTTTGTTATGATCAATAATGGAATATTTTATCTTACCCTCTGACACCATTTGAATAATTTCTTCATCCGAATAATGACCGGGTAAAACATTTATATAAA
Source organism: Flavobacteriaceae bacterium (assembly GCA_030618945.1). Classification (GTDB taxonomy): domain Bacteria; phylum Bacteroidota; class Bacteroidia; order Flavobacteriales; family Flavobacteriaceae; genus Lutimonas. The sequence goes on along the minus strand of JAUXCI010000108.1, from coordinate 8,062 downwards.
CAGTATCTCCAAGTTCTTTTGACAAATTTTTAAGCCTGGGATAGTAGGAAGATTCTTTTCTTACAGAAACTGTATCCCCGATCAATTCAACAATATCTGCAACCAATTGCTTTTTTATATTGTCTGCCGTCATCTTTCTCCAATTATCGGGTTTTTTCTGAATAAGGGATTGATGAGTAATTAGATAGGGTTCAGTAAAGCTTACTTGCTCTTTTCTGTCTGATGTAATTGTGTATCCAAGTGCGATAATATCTCCATCACCACGATTGAGCATAGGAATAATCGAATCAACATTTTTGGCAAGTACTATTTCCAAGTTTATGTCAAGATGATCCGCTAGTCTTTTAAACATTTCATACTCAAAACCCATGGTTTCACCTTTGTAGAGAAAATATCCGGTAGGGGAATAACTTGTGATCACTCTAAGAACCCCAGCGTCAACTATGTCTTTCAAATCATACTCGATAGGTGGGGCTTCCTTTTCTACCACTTTTACCATTGTTTTGGGATCTTTCACCTTTTTATCACATGAGGCGGAAAATAAAGCAATTGAAATTAACAACAGAAAATACGGGATTATCTTGCTGCCCTTTTTACTAATTTTTAAAGAGTTGTTTTTCAGTTTCATAACATTAATATTCTTGATCAAAAAGCAGGAAATTCTAAGCTTCCAAGCCAAATATAAGGAATTAATTAAAAATGAGAATTAACTGTTGATTTTCAAATCTAAAAAGACAGCTAGCCAGATTGAAGACAGCTAGTTACAAATCTAAAAATTTATTCTTTCTGAGAATAAAATGTTGCCAAACAATGCTATAGCAGTAAAAATAATTCGTTTGTTTGAATGACAGGGCTCTTCGTTTAGAGAGCATTTTTGGCAGATGCCTGTAAAAGCTTAGGTGCGCTTTAATTACAGACCAGGTATGAATGGGTCTCAGTTCAAAGAAAAATTTGATACCGGCTACACCATCCAGGACAAGGCGAAAAAATATGACAATAAATACAAAGCGTTTCGGAACATTTTTTGAAATAGTAAATAAGCTGTTTCTGAAATTCAAATAAGTTTTATGCGGGTTAGATTCCCTTAAAGTTGCTCCGCCAACGTGGTAAACAGTTGAAGCACCAACGAATTTTATATTGTAGCCTTTGTTTTGAACCCTCCAACACAGATCTATTTCCTCCTGATGTGCAAAATATTGTTCGTCAAAACCATTCAGTTCATGGTACAACTTTGATTTGATAAAAAAGCAAGCCCCTGAGGCCCAGAAGATGTTTGATACGTCATCAAACTGATGGTTGTCAGTTTCCAAATCCATAAATATTCGACCCCTGCAAAATGGATAGCCCATAAAATCCACAAAACCTCCGGCAGCACCGGCATACTCAAATTTTGACTTGTTTTTATAATCCAGCAGCTTAGGTTGGATAATGGCTGTATTTTTATCAGCTTCAAAAGCTTTGACTATCGGCGTAAGCCAGTTTTCAGTGACTTCAATATCAGAATTGACCAAGGCATAAATGTCAGCGTCTACGTGTTTTAAAGCATCGTTATAGCCCTTTGCATAGCCCCCGTTAACTCTATTTTGAATTATTTTTATTTGAGGATAATTTTTATTTAGAAAAGCGATAGAATCGTCGCTGGAATTATTGTCAGCAACATAAATATCTGCATCATCTTTGCTATATGAAACGACAGAAGGAAGAAATTTTTCAAGTAGATTTCTACCATTCCAATTTAAAATTACAATCGCTATTTTCAAGGTTGACAAACTAATCAATTTTAAGGATTACAAACATAGGATTTTTCATGTATTCAAACTAAAAATCACTTTGATTTTAAGAATAATTTGGTATTTCAGGTAAAAAAGTATATTTCTTATCATCATGATTCATTTGGCAATAAAAATGTTGTAAACCATTCGTTACTATCAAGTATTGCGCATTTAATTGCATATTGTATCGGGCTATCTGATCAAAAGTACTTTGGTCGATCTTAATTTTGGGTGCTTTGCATTCAACAATGATATAAGGTGCCCCGGTTTTGTCAAAGATCAAAATATCGGTACGCCTCACCATATCATTAACCAAACATTTTTTTTCCAAGGCTATAATTGACAATGGATATTGCTTCTCTTTATTGAGGTATTCAACGAAATTTTGACGTACCCATTCTTCATCTGTAAGAACGACATCTTTTTTTCGAATCTTATCAAATATATAAAGCTTATTTTCTCTATTTTTGATCCTAAACGAATATTTTGGCAGATTTAGGTTTGTCATGGGGTAAAAGTAAGGAAATCCTATAATTTATGAATAGAATCAATCAGATCGTTGAGGATATTAAATCAAAGAACACCAAACCCATTTATTTTTTGATGGGTGAAGAGGCATATTATATTGATATGATATCTAACTATATAGAGGACAGTATCTTACCTGAAGAGGAAAAGGATTTTAATCAATTGGTGTTATATGGAAGAGATGTCACAGTTGATGAAGTTGTTGGAATGGCTAAAAGGTTTCCAATGATGGCTGAGAAACAGGTTATTATTGTCAAGGAAGCGCAGGATTTGTCGAGAAGTATTGAAAATTTAGTAAACTATGCTGAAAACCCGCAGCCTTCTACGATCCTGGTAATCTGCTATAAATACAAAACGCTGGATAAGCGGAAGAAACTGTCAAAGGCGATTGCCAATACAGGATGTCTTTTTGAAAGTAAGAAACTATATGAAAATCAGGTTAGTGAATGGATAAGTAGTACTTTAAGAGATCAGGGATACCAAATTGAGCCGAAAGCCGGACATATGCTGGTTGAATTTTTAGGAACCGACCTTTCTAAAATCACCAATGAACTCGACAAATTAATGGTCATTCTGGATAAAGGATCAACCATAACGGCAATTCACGTTGAGAGTAATATTGGAATCAGTAAAGATTTTAACAATTTTGAGCTTAGAAAGGCGATCGGAGAAAAGGAGTTTAAGAAAGCCAACCAGATCGCTAATTATTTTTCTCAAAATCCAAAAAACAATCCCTTGGTCATGACTATTTCTTTACTAAATAGTTTTTTTACGCAATTGCTAATGTATCATGGGCTAAAGGATAAAGGAAAAATTAACGTTAGTAAGATGTTGCATATAAACCCATATTTTGTGAATGAATATCAAAGTGCGGCGAGAAATTATCCTATGAGAAAGGTGGCCCAGGTCATTGCTGGTTTAAGGGAAGCTGATATGAAAAGCAAAGGGGTAGGAGCCAATAATCTTCCGCATGGTGAAATACTTAAAGAGTTGCTTTTTAAAATCATGCATTGATTTTAATTTGAATATAAAAGCAGCCTAGAGTCAGCTGTTAAATTTTAAGCAATATAATTTCTGAGTCCAAAAATGGCGCTGCCAACACGAAGCATGTTGCTCCCGTTTTCAATGGCAATTTTATAATCACCACTCATTCCCATGGAAAGAATGGAAAGTTTGTGATTTTCCTTGTTCAATTTATCATATAATGACTTAAGATTGCTAAACTCCTTAGAAACTTCTTCCATATCTGATGTAAAACTAGCCATTCCCATAAGTCCCACCACCTGTAAATTTTTCATATTTGACAGGGCTTCTGAACTTAAAACACTTTGTGTATCTTCAATACTTAAGCCAAATTTCGAGTCTTCTTTTGCAATTTTGACTTGAAGCAAACAATTGATAAGTCTTTGGTGTTTCCTGGCTTGTTTGTCTATTTCCTTTAATGTACTTAAACTGTCAACTCCATGAATAAGATCCACAAAATGAGCCATATATTTTATCTTGTTGCTTTGGAGGTGGCCTATCATGTGCCACTGTATATCTTTAGGAAGGACATCATATTTACTGACCATTTCCTGAATTTTGTTTTCCCCAAAAATGCGTTGCCCTGAGTCATAAGCTTCTTTTATGTCAGATACGGGTTTAGTTTTTGAAACTGCCACAAGCGAAACATCTTCAGGCAGCTGTTTTTTAAACGATATAAGATTCTCTTTTATAAACATTTACAATATTTTTATTTAAACTTTACTTTAATTGATAAATCGTGAGACCGCTACGTAATTTAGGTTCTACATAGGTGCTTTTTGGTGGCATGCTAAGGTTGTTATCTGCAACGGATTTTAATTGTTCAACTGATATGGGGAAGCTACCAAATCCTACACTGAATTCTTGTGAATCAACGAGATTCTTAAGTTGCATTTCATTACCTATTTCAGGTACATAAGAAATATTCTTATCATGGGAAGGATCATGAATTCCTAAAATGGGCTCAAGAATATATTTGAATAAGATTTGAGAGTCTAGATCATCAAGTACGTTTAATGGATTTAATCGAGACTTCCTTATATATAATTTATAGAAATCGCCATCCAGGTACATTGAAAAATGATGCTTTTTTGATGGTTTGTAAAAGCGATCACCCATATTCTTTATTCTAAAATTTTCGTCAAGGGCAATTAAAAATTCTTTTTTTGTCAAGCCGTTAAGATTGTTCAAAAAACGATAAAACGAAGTTATTTTTAAGTTTGATTCTGGAATAAAATAGGCCATAAAAAATTTACTCAGCTGTTTCGCAGTATCATCTTTAGCGCTTGCCATTTTTTTGCATAAATAATTGGATGATGCCGTTCTGTGATGTCCGTCTGCTATATAAACAGCAGGCATTTTTTCAAAAGCATGAGATATGCTAGCAACTTCATCTTCATCATCAATTAGCCAGAGTAAATGGGTTCTGTTTTTATTTGTTGTAAACTCATATTCTGCTCGTACCTTTCTGTATTTATCAATTAAGGAACTTAGAAAAACATCGTCGGGATAGGTAATTAGTACAGGTTCAGCATTAAACCCGGTAACCTCAAGGTAATTACCAAATAATTCTTCTCTACCACTTAAAGTTTTTTCATGCTTTTTGATGATGTTGTTTTGATAGTCTTCAACTGAAGCCAGGGCGATTATACCCCAAAAAGTGAGGCCACCATATGATTTTTGATGAAGATAATAACAAGGTTTATCATCTTTTTGGAAAATACCGTTTTCCTTAAATTCAGAATAGCGGTTGTGAACCATCTTAAAACGTTTCTTTCCATGTACAGTTTTGTTAAACTTGAATCCTGGACTGAGAACGTGTAAAAAGGAAAAAGGGTTCAACCTTAGGATGTCACTCAATTCTTTTTTATTATAAATCTCATAGGATCGTGTAGTAACTAGTGCCACCTTATCTCTGGTAGGCCGAATCGCTTGAAAGGGTTTGACTATAGCCATGAAAAGTTTTTAGAATGAATTTAATGGGATATGATATACGCTTATTTTAAAACAAAAATAGAGATTTATTATTGAATTCATAAATCTCTATTGATGTAAAAAAATGATAATTTTTAAGCAAGTATGTCAATGATCTGAGCAGCCAGTTCTTCACCAATTCTATCTTGAGCTTCTTGCGTGGCTGCACCAATATGAGGCGTCAAAGAAATATTAGGATTCATCAAGAGACTGATCTCCGGACTTGGCTCATTTTCAAAAACGTCTAGAGCAGCATTTGAGACTTTTCCTTGTTCTAAGGCAAGGATAAGTGCTTTTTCATCAATGACTCCTCCTCGGGCAGCATTAACAATTCCCGCTCCTTTTTTTATGATCTCAAATTCTTTGGTTCCAATCACATAATCTTGCTGCGCAGGTACGTGTAATGAAATAAAATCAGCTTGTTTTAAAACTTCTTCCTTGGAAATGGTATCAATGTCAAAACTAAGGCTTTGTCCATCGAAAAAATCCAATTTCAAATTGGCTTTTTCAATAAAGGGATCAAAAGCAATAATTTTCATTCCAACTCCCAAACCTATTTTAGCAGTGGCCTGACCAATTCTGCCAAACCCCAGGATACCAAGGGTTTTTCCTTTTAATTCTACTCCCTTTGCGTAGGCCTTCTTTAACTCTTTAAATTTAGAATCACCTTCTAAAGGCATGTTTTGATTGGAATCATGTAAAAAGCGAACCATACCAAATAAATGAGCAAAAACCAGTTCAGCTACAGAATGTGATGATGCAGCAGGTGTATTGATTACTTTGATTCCCTTTTCTCTGGCGTATTCAACGTCTATATTATCCATGCCTACGCCACCTCTACCAATTATTTTTAAAGAGGGACAGTTGTCAATAATATCCTTTCTTACTTTAGTGGCGCTTCGAACCAAAAGAGCTGAAATTTTATTATCGTTGATGTAAGTTACAAGTTGTTCTTGCGCAACGGTTTGTAAAATAACCTCAAAACCGGCTTTTTCCAATCCGATAACACCCGTTGTTGCTAATCCGTCGTTCGCTAATACTTTCATTTTGTAGTTTTTAGTTTTAATATAATTTTTAATTAAATGGCTTGCATGGCGTCTACCAGGACCTGAATGCTTTCAATAGGCATGGCATTATATATGCTGGCACGGTAACCTCCAACTGATCTATGGCCATTAATACCGCTAATACCCGCAGCTTTCCAAAGTTCATCAAAGCGTTGCTTTTTACTATCATCGGTCAAAACGAATGTGACATTCATATTGGATCGATCTTCTTTTTTAGCGACACCCTTAAACAAGGGGTTGCTGTCAATTTCATTGTAAAGTAAGTTAGCCTTAGCGTCATTTAATTTTTCAACAGCTTCAACACCTCCTAGATTCTTTAACCATTCGAGTGTTAGCATGGACACGTAAACAGGAAAAACAGCAGGCGTATTATACATGCTTTCTTTATCGATATGAATTTGATAATCAAGCATTGAAGGAATTTGTCGACCTGTTTTTCCCAGGATGGAATCTTTTACAATAACCAAGGTGGTTCCTGCAGGTCCCATGTTCTTTTGAGCTCCAGCATAGATCAGATCGAACTGAGAGAAATCCAGTTTTCTCGAAAAAATGTCTGAACTCATATCACATACTAAAAGTTTATCTGTTATTGGAAATTCTTTCATTTGGGTTCCAAAAATGGTGTTATTACTTGTGCAATGCACATATGTAACGTCATCTGGGATGTTGTAATCTTTAGGTATATAATTAAAATTACTGTCTTTTGATGAAGCAATTTCAACAACCTCACCGAGTAATTTTGCTTCTTTGATAGCTTTTGAACTCCAGGTTCCAGTATTGATATAAGCAGATTTTCCACCTATTGGAAGAACATTGTAAGGAACCATTAAAAACTCAAGACTTGCTCCACCTTGAAGAAATAGTGCTGAATATCCTTTATCCTTTAAATCTAGAAGTTCAAGCGCAAGGTCTTTGGCTTTTTCCATAACGGCTACAAAATCCGCGCTTCTATGCGAGATTTCTATTAGAGAAAGGTCTAAACCATTAAAGTTTACAATTGCCTCAGATGCCTTTTGCAGAACTTCCTGAGGAAGGATGCAAGGGCCAGCGCTAAAATTATGTTTTTTCATCATTTGTAATTTAGGTAATACGAGTTAATTTGATAGTACAAAATTGATGAAATTCTTTGTAAAATAACTTATAAAATCCTAAAAAAATAACATAGTTATCCGCGTTTAAAACAAAAATTAAACGTCAAATAAAGAATTTCCCATTTTTAGGAGTAACTCTAACCAAAATTTGATTCTAATTTCATTTAAGAACCTCCATTATTTGGGCTCAAAGGTAATACAGGGAATAATCATTTCCTCCAATGAGATACCTCCGTGTTGGTAAGTATTTTTATAATACTTTACATAATGGTTGTAGTTATTGGGGTAGGCGAAGAAATAGTCTTCTTTGGCAAATATAAAAGAGCTGCTAATGTTCAAGGCAGGAAGGTGAACTTCTTTTGGTTCTTTAACTTCAAAAACTTCTTTTTCGTTAAAACTTAAACTTCTGCCAGTTTTATACCTCAGGTTGGAACTGATATTTTTATCTCCAACAACTTTTGAAGGTTTAGAGGTGTTAATCGTGCCATGATCGGTAGTAATGATAAGTTTCATTCCCATTTTTTGGGCACTTTGTATCATTTCTAACAAAGCAGAGCGCGAAGGATGATCACTGCTTGGGCGCTCACCGCCTACAGCCTGATCACCC
>JAUXCI010000095.1 GCA_030618945.1 Flavobacteriaceae bacterium | reverse complement strand
TATGGGGTGGTGCAGGACTTATGGGCAGTGAAAGCCTCGTTGTTATGGATGACATTAAGGAAGATACCACGGCCTACCCTGCATATATTACTTCTCTCACTATCTTTGACAAGCCACAAGTATTTAGCGATCGTCAGAAAATAAAGGGAAAGACTGCAAATATAGATACTTTATGGGCTCGCGGTAAAAATGCTTTCTATATTGTAAATAAAGCTGCCAAAGATTCAAGTTACCTCAGCCACAATGATATTCAATGGGAATCCATTCAAGGGCCTTATGAAATGCCGGTTGGCATGACCCTTCTATATACGCAGAACTACTTGAGTTTTAACTATAATGGTGCCCAATTCAATAGTCCTGATAAAGTTGTATACAGGTATATCCTAGAAGGCATCGATAAAACCTGGAGCCCTATTTCGAATAAAACAACAAGCGAGAATTACAGAGACCTTCCTCCCGGAGATTACAATTTTAAAGTGGCCTCTAAAGGCTTTAACGGGGTTTGGAGTAGGCCGGCAGAACTTGAATTTACCATTCAGCCACCATGGTGGCAAACCTGGTGGGCTTATACCATTTTTGCGGCCTTATTTTTGGGCTTGGGCTTGGTCATTTTGCATTATCGATCAAAGTGGTTAAAGAATGAAAATAAGATCCTGGAAGAACGTGTTACTGAGCGAACGGCAGAACTCAATAAAACGATAAATGAATTAGAGAACACCCAGTCTCAATTGATACAATCTGAAAAAATGGCCAGTCTTGGTGAACTTACAGCCGGTATTGCCCATGAGATTCAGAACCCCATGAATTTCATCAATAATTTTGCCGAGGTGAGTAATGAATTGATCGGTGAAATGTGCGAAGAATTGGACAAGGGTGAAATTGAAGAAGCCAAGGATATTTCTAAGGACATTGTACAAAACCTTGACAAAATTAGTCATCACGGGAAACGTGCCAGCAGCATTGTAAGAGGGATGTTAGAGCATTCAAGAAATAGCTCAGGGCTGATGGAGTTAATTGATATCAATGTATTGGCAGATGAGTATTTACGATTAGCCTATCATGGCTTAAGAGCGAAAGACAAGTCATTCAATGCTGATTTTAAAACAGATTTTGATTCCTCCTTACCAAAAATAAGCATCATTCCACAAGATTTAGGCCGGGTGGTTTTGAATTTGATCAATAACGCCTTTTATGCCGTAACCTCCATTCCAATAGAAGAGCGTGATGAAAATTATAGTCCATGCGTAACTGTAAGTACTAAAAATATGAAGGACCAGGTTTTGATTTCCATAAAAGATAATGGTCCAGGTATACCTGCCGAAATTAAAGATAAGATCTTTCAACCTTTCTTTACTACTAAGCCTACCGGAAAAGGAACGGGCTTGGGTTTATCTTTGGCATATGACATCGTAACAACGGGTCATGGAGGAGCCATAGAATTGGAAAGCAGTCCGGGTAAGGGAACAGAATTTTTAATTTATATACCCTTTGCAAAAGCATAGCAAGGAAAGAAAATAATTGAATTAACCATAACCCCCAAATAATATCGTATGAGAATACTTGTAGTTGTCGATGAAAAAGTCGTTGAAGTCCTTTTTCGGCAAAAGTTTAGAAAAGAATTAAAAAACAATAGTCTTGAATTGGTCTTTGCTTTTTCAGGTCAGGAAGCACTTGAGTTTCTTGAGAAAAATATTCCACCAAAGGTCATGTATATATTTTCAGATATTAATATGCCAGGAATGACAGGGCTTGATCTGTTAGACATTGTTAAACAACGATTTCCACAAATCAAGGTAAGCATGATTTCGGCCTATGGAGATAAAGATAACCACGATAAAGCCATGGCTTCAGGAGCAAAGGAATTTTTTACCAAACCCATCAATTTCGATTCGCTTAAAGAAGAGGTAAAAAGCTTTTTGAATTGAAACCTATATTTTTTGACAGGCAAAATTTTTAGCCATGATCATTTCAGTTTTTCGCTGAAGAAATTTCAAAAACCTTAGCTTTCTGATTATTTTGTGTCGCTATAACGAATTTACCTTCTTTTGCACCCGTAAAGGGAGCGAGGTAATTTGATTGATATGGTACGTAAAAACCCGACGTCCTACTCGGGACAACTTCAAATTCATTTTCCTTTATTTTTAGTAAAATCCCTGTAAAGGCATCTAATTTCCCATAATTGGATTCTGCCGTTAGATCATTACCCACCATAAGAACATCCAATGATCCATCCTGATCAAAATCGTCTATAAGAAGATTGTTAACTGGTGCAACCTGACATGATTTTGGGAGCGCGCGAAGTTTGAACTTACCATCACCTAAATTTTCAATAAAAGAACTGGCAAAAGTAGTGGCTTTAAAGGTGTTTTCTTCTAAATTTTTAATTTCTAAGACGGATTTAAAATCCAGGTCTGCAAATTGCTCATAGGTATAAAAGTGAATCATGGTCTCAGGAAACTGTTTCTTAATATCATCACGTGTATGAATTGGGAATAATATATTTTCTCCATCATCCTCGAAATATTGACCTAAAACCGGGTCCATTGTGCCATTTTCGTCAAAATCTTTGTTGTAAACATACAGAGGGAAATTCTTTTCAGGTTTTATAAAACCATTCAATCCCTGGTTTCCTGCTATAAAATCAATATCTCCATCGTTGTCAAAATCAGCGGCCTCAATGCAATTCCACCAACCTTCAGTTGACATTTCATCATTGCCCTCATCTAGCCATGTTGCTGGCATTCTTTTCAATGTCCCCTGATGGTTTTTAAAAATGCTTATGGGCATAAATTCGCCCACAACAATTAAATCCTCCCAGGAATCGTTGTCTATATCAACCCATAAGGCATCTGTAACCATACCAACCCATGAAATGTCCGATTCAGCTTGTTTGGTAAAGGAACCATTGTCGTTTATAAGGATGTAGCTTTCGGGAGTTTTTGGGTAGTTAAAAGGTGTTAGCCTGGCTCCGACGAAAAGGTCCAAGTCATTGTCGTGATCGAAGTCAATGGCTCGTACACAAGCCGTGCTTTGATATATTTCAGGCAAAGATTTTTCCGATCTTAAAAAGTCACCTTGTCCATTATTCAGGTATAACCTGTCCAGATAATTTGGTGAGTTTTCAAAAAATTCATTGCTACCACTGCTTACATAGAGGTCAAGATCTGCGTCATTATCTACGTCGATAAAAATAGCATCACCATCTTCATAAATTGAGTCAAGTTTCTGTTTTGGATAATATACGCCCAAAGAATCCTGAAACCATATTGTTCCCGCTTGTTTATGGCTGGCCCCAAAAAAGATTTCATCCCCTGGCTTACCATCAACATTGGCTACTGCAATGGAAGGACCTGATTGAGAATATTGTCGCATCAGCAAGGGCTGGTCCATATATTCGTTGTAGTTATTCTCTTTATGCGAAAAATTCAACACGCTATCTTTTTCATTAAACACATAATTTTGATGGGGTTTTTCTGAAATTTGATCCAGTCCACTTGCCTGATCTATTTCAAGCAATTGATCAGCCACCAGTTCTTTAATTTTTGTTGATTTACCGCCCGGCCAGAGAATTTGCAAGGAATCAATTCTGGTTGATTTTAATCCAAAATGAATGATGGGTTCAACCGACGACAGGTATCCCCTAATTACGCTTTGGAATTGGTGTTGTTCTTTATTGTTGGCCCAAAGGATGACTTTTGCACCTATGGCACGTGGGTTGTTCTCTAGCCCTTTGAGTTTGAGTCGGAGATAATGATTGTCAAGTTTTTCAGCGCTATTGTTTTCTAAAAGGAAAGCTTCAGTGTTGATATTACTCACCACTAAATCGATATCTCCGTCCAGGTCAAAGTCGGCATAGGCAACCCCGTTTGAAAGCGAGGGTAAGGCTTTGATCCAGGAAGAAGAAACATCGTCAAATTCATCATTTTCAGTTTGCTCATAGAAAAAATTAGGCTCCTTGACTGCGGGTAAGTCTTCGATGAATTTTTTTGACCTATCCTTTTCAGACGTAAAAGCGTTATTTTTCTGAGAGATAAAATTAATATAATCACGATCAATGACATTTTTAATATAGCCATTGGTTATATAAATATCCTTGTCGCCATCATTGTCAAAATCGACCATCAAAGGTGCCCAACTCCAATCCGTTCGATCAAGCCCAAATAAAAAGGCCACTTCACTACTTCTAATAGGTTCCCCTTTCAATTGCCCGTTGCCAAGCTGTAGCGTGTTACGCATATATTGAGGGGCATATAAATTGTTTTGAACATTCATAAAACCTGAATAATTCATGGGCATCATTACTCTTTTGAGGTTTTTGTACTTATTTGGGAGCATATCTAAAACAAAAACATCTGAGAAACCATCATCATTGATATCGGCAATATCCATTCCCATTCCATTGGTTGTCATATGGCCTAAATAATGCCTGTTTGATTCTTCAAAGTGAGGGTTAAGGCTATCCTTGTGAGCCTTATTGATGTATATAAGATCTTCTGTTATAAAATCATTTGACACATATATATCAACGAGACCGTCATTGTTGAAGTCAGCTAAACCTACCCCTAGGCCAAAGCCTTTTTGATTGATATTAAGCTCATTAGATACGTTTGTAAAAAATGGATGATCAATACCTTCAACGCGATCGTTTCGGAGTAAATAATCCGTGAGATCTTCTGGCCATAAATGCTTGGGTATAGGATGATTGCGATTATTAATATCATTTTTATTATGAACAATAAATACATCCAGGTCTCCGTCTAGATCATAATCAAAAAAAACGGATTGGGTTGCGTAATTTTTGTCATCTAAACCATAAGCTTCAGCCTGTTCGGTAAAAGTGGGAATACCGTTTTTATTTAATCCATTGTTGACGAACAGTAAATTTTTGCAACCTTTGTCGCAACTAACACCGGCCACACTCAAATAGATGTCGTCAAAACCATCTGAATTAATATCGACAATTGAAACACCAGTGATCCAGCTTTTTGTAGAAAAGCCAGCTTCTAGCGAAATGTCCTCAAATTTTAAATCACCTCTGTTTAAGTACAAAACGGAAGATATCTGATTCCCTGTAAAGATGATATCTGAAAGACCATCATTGTTAAAATCACCGATACCGACACCTCCACCATTAAAACAATTAAGGCAATCACTCGGATTTATACTGTCATTTTCAACGATATTATTTGAGAAAGTAATATTTGACTTTGAAGTTTTAACAAAAGTAAATAAATCCTTTTTTTTACTCGTATTGCAACTGAAAATCAGGCAACTGGCCACGAATAAGCCCAATACATTAGCATACTTCATTATGATATATTAGTTACATATTAATCTGAGCATATCCGATCCAAATTTCGGAACTATTTGATAATCAATTTCCTCCAAAAATCTTTGTAAAGAAAGGAGAAAGCATGATTTTTTTTAATGACAATTGTCATTCTTTTTTATCCAAAACAAACGCAACTTTGGCGAAGCTTTAATAAGCGCCACTTATACTTTAAAATCGACCGCTCAAAACTTGTCAAATTTCCTTAAAAAAAAGGAAAATAAAGAATAATGTAGCCTAAATATTTTCAGTTAAAGTGTATATGAAAGAATTTAAAGATGAGTTAAAATGATGCTAAAAAATGATTCATATATGGGTGAAAACAGAAATTATTACAAAGGTTCTTCGATTTATAAAATTATTTTCTTGTTCATTCTTCTTCCATTGACAGGAGCTTGTGATTTAAGTGATAAATCATCATCGGCTTCTAAAAGCGATTCTGACTTAATTTCCCCATTAAGCAATGAGGAATATTATCAGGAAATTGGAGCAGAAATTGGGCTCAATTTTGTGCACTCAATTGGTGCAGATGAAATGAAGAATATTGTGGAATCAGTTGGTGGAGGAGCAGCTTTTCTCGATTATGATCAAGATGGCTTTTTAGATGTTTACGTTACCAGTGGTACTTGGATAAAGGGATTTAGCAAAAATGATAAACCTGCAGAATTACCTGAAAACCATTTGTATCACAATCTTCAGGATGGCACCTTCGAGGACGTTAGCCATAAAGCAGGTGTACAAGGCCCGTGGTATAGTATGGGAATTACCGTTGGCGACTATAACAATGACGGTTATCCGGATGTTTACATAAGTAACTATGGCCCCAACACCCTTTATACAAATAAGGGTGATGGAACCTTTGAGAATAGTACAGCAACCGGAATGGTTGGAGGAGGTGAAAAGTGCAGTGTAGGTGCGGTTTGGCTCGATTATGACAATGACGGATTGTTAGACTTATACGTGGGTAATTATTTAAATTTTGATCCTGACTATAGTTACTATTATGCGCCTGACGGTTTTCCAGGTCCTCTTGCCTATGATAGCCAAAAAGACATTTTATACCACAATTCAGGTGATGGCACCTTTGAAGATGTTACAGAAAAAATGGGGATTGTGGATATTGACGGAAGAGCCATGGGTGTTGGAGCGGCTGATTATGATGACGATGGTTATACAGATATTTATGTTGCCAATGACCATACAGTAAATTTTTTATGGCATAATGATCAAGGTAAAGGCTTCACCGACAAAGGTACAATGTCAGGGACAGGATTTAGCCAGGCCGGAGAAGCAACTGTGAGTATGTCAGTTGATTTTGCCGATTATAACAAAGATGAATTATTGGATATGTTTATTTCAGATGATAATTATTGTTCGCTTTACGAAAACCTTGGCAACGGCGTTTTTAAAGATAATTCGTATGCATCTGGAATTTCAATGGCCTCCGGACAGTTTGTTGGATGGTCTTCTTCTTTTTTGGACTACGACAATGATGGTGATGCCGATCTTTTTAAAGCCAATGGCGAATTGAAACATTTATACGGACAGGAAGATCAGTTGTTCGAGAACCTTGGTGAAGGAAAATTTAAGGATGTATCTATAGAAAGAGGTCAGTATTTTAGAGAAGAATACGTTGGACGTGGCGCCTGTATGGGCGACTATGACAACGATGGTGATATTGACATCTTTATAGTGAATCTCGATAGTGAGAGTATGTTCTTAAGAAATAATAAAGGGAGTGAAAATAACTGGATTAGCCTTCTTCTCGTGGGTGAATCAAGCAATCGAGATGGTGTTGGGTCAAGGATAAAGATAACGGTTGGAGGTGAAGTGCAAACCGCTCAGAAAAAAAGCACATCGGGTTACCTCTCTCAAAATGACCCGCGCGTACATTTTGGACTTTTGAAAAATGAGCTTATAGAGAAAATTGAAATTAAATGGCCTTCGGGCAAATATCAAGTATTGGAACAGGTAAAAGCCAATCAAATATTGACGGTCACTGAACCAAAATAAGCAAGCAAATGAAGCGTAAAAAACTACATTTTTTTTACAGAAGTTTAATCATTTTCGGTTTTACCGGATTCGTCTTTTTGTCGTGTAATGACAGACCGATGGAAGGCATGGTCATATTGTCTCAAGTTCCTGAAATTCATGAAGAGGTAAATTATTCTTCAGGATCATCATGGCGCTATCTGCCTGAATCGCGCATCGTGGCTATTGACCCTACTGATTCAGAGATTTCAGCAACCATACTTACCGAGTCATTTTATTCAGCATGTGCCCCTGAAATATCTTATGATGCCAATTTCATCATCTTCTCAGGCCAGAATAATAAAGGAGAAATCTGGCAGATTTACGAAATGGACCTGGCTGCTTTAAGTGTTAGGCAAATCACTTCTTCAAACGAAAATTGTATAGATCCAGCTTACTTGCCAGGAGGGCGTATCTTATATAGTAAACGCAACAAAGATAAAATGGGGAATACGGGTCACGCCTTATTTACATGTAATCTTGACGGATCGGAAGTAAAACAAATAACTTTTAACCCTAATGCTTATTTTGCTTCGAGCATTCTACAAGACGGAAGGGTGTTGTCAATCAGTAGAGAACTTTATCCTGAAACCAAAGAAAGCAAACTCATGGTTTTAAGACCAGATGGGACAAAGGCTGAACTATTTTACCAAAGTATAAAAGGAAGTATTCTGTATAGCAGCGCGGTGGAAACAAGTCAGGGTAAAATTATTATGATAGAAACGGATGCCAAAGCTGATAAGGCAGGAAAACTAATCGCAATTGATTATGGTCGACCTATGCATAGCAGGCTTGAACTATCCAAAGATATGGATGGTAGTTTCCGCAGCTTGAGAGAACAAAATAGCGGCAACTTACTGGTTTCTTATAAAGCTTCTGAAAATGAATCTTACGGGCTTTATGAATTTGATACTGAAAGTCAAACTTTAAAAAAAGCGCTTTATCTGGATAAAAAATTCAATGCAGTTGAAGCAATTATGGTAGAAAAGAAAACAAGGCCTAAAAAAATCCCAAGCGAGGTAAACATGGATTCCGACTCGGGTTTATTATTGTGTCAGGATATTAATTTTTCGGGCTATGATCATTTGAAAAAGGACAGCCTTATATCGAAAGGTGTACAGATGGAAATACTGGGGCTTGAAACTTCTTTGGGAATAGTAGATGTTGAAAAGGATGGTTCTGTTTATTTAAAAGTTGCCGCTGATACCCCTTTTCAAATCCAGACGCTGGATAAAAACGGAAATGTTATAAACGGACCTGGCAGCTGGATCTATATTCGCCCTAATGAACGTCGCGGATGCGTGGGTTGCCACCAGGGAAACGAAATTGTGCCTGACAACAAGCAGCCACTTTCGGTTTTAAAGGAGCCTGTTGTAATTCCTCAGCTTACCAGGCTAATAGTAAAAGCAAAAGTAGAATCAGAATAAATTAGTATGAAAAGGATAAAATTATTTGTGATTTCGAGCCTGATACTTGGGATGGGATTACTTATATATTATCCAGGACGTCAAATGGCCAGATCACATGTCAATGAAAAAACTGGAGTAACTGATCACCCTTTATTATGCACTTCTTGTCATATAAGTATTTCGAAGAATAAGCTTATTACAAAGTT
>JAUXCI010000245.1 GCA_030618945.1 Flavobacteriaceae bacterium | reverse complement strand
CCGTCTTTAGATAAATTGACCTTAAACCAAATCCGTTCATGGAAATAATACAAAAACATTTTTGTTATTACCTCTGTAAAACCAATTTTCAATCCCGTTAAGGGACTACCAGAAATCAACCATGAGATGAGAATGGTATCGATGGTCCCAATAATTCTCCAGGTTATTGACTTGGCAAGATGTCTTTTACGAGATTGATCCTTCATTTCCGAGAAACTATAAACCAAGGGTTTAAAAGATTTTCTTTATTATATAATAAAGGTTCATTTGTTTCTTTTGAAATCACTTCCAACCCAGCTGCCTCACATATGGCTTGCCCTGCAGCGGTATCCCATTCCATCGTTGGTGCAAAACGAGGATATACATCAGCTTTCCCTTCTGCCACCAGACAAAATTTCAGGGAACTGCCCTTTGATACAATCTCCACCTCATTTTTCTCTGTTGATAATGAGGCAACAAATTTCTCTGTTGCTTCGCTCATATGAGACCGGCTTCCAACAACTTTTACAGTCTTCTGAACGCCTTTTCTAGGCCCAATTTTATGCATATTTAAGTCAATTGCATCTACCTCTACCTCATGAGACGTCAAAATGACTTTTGCAGCTTGTTTTTGAAGAACATCAGCCATATATAATTCTTTGGTATCGGGCACATAAATTACGCCAAGTAAAGGCTTACCTTGTTTTACCAAGGCTATATTAACCGTGAACTCTCCATTACTTTTAACAAATTCCTTGGTTCCGTCCAAAGGATCAACAATCCAGCAAGTATCCCAATCTTTTCTTTCTTCAAAGTCCAGCTGACGGTTTTCCTCACTAATGATTGGAAATTCAGTTTTACACAAATAGGAATTTATGATATCGTTACACTTTTTATCCGCTAAAGTAAGGGGTGATTTATCATCTTTGTACTCAAGGCCCAAATCATCCTGAGCATATACCTTCATGATCTCCAAGCCTCCTTGTACTGCTGCCTTTATGGCTATTTTGAGATTGGTATTCATAATGCTAGGTGTTTAATTCCAGGTACCTGTCAACAAAAGCCTGAATGCCTTCCTGAATTGTAGTTGATGGTTTAAAATTGATATAATCAAAAAGACTTTGTACGTCTGCATAGGTTGAAGGTACGTCACCTGGTTGAAGCTCTTTATAAACTATTTTTCCCTTTTTCCCTAAGGCAGCTTCAATAGCGTGTACATAATCCATCAGTGCAACCGGGCTGTTATTGCCCACATTAAACAATTGATAGGGTGCCGAACTTATGGCTGGATTAGGATTTTTAGGGTCAAAATCAGGGTTATTTGCTTTTGGAGGAAGTGGAATAAGGCGCTTTACACTTTCCACAATATCAGCTACATAAGTAAAATCTCGGCTCATTTTACCAAAATTGTAAACATCAAATTCCTTATCCTCTACTATAGCTTTTGTAAAGATGTGCAAGGCCATATCCGGCCTGCCCCAAGGGCCATAAACCGTAAAGAATCGTAAACCTGTTGTAGGTATTCCATATAATTGTGAATAGGAATGTGCCATCATTTCATTGGCCTTTTTACTAGCCGCATACATGGCAAGTGGGTGATCAGTATGATCACTTGTTTTAAAAGGAATATTTTCATTTAATCCGTAAACAGAACTTGAAGAAGCATAAACCAAATGTTTCACAGGAAAGGCCCTACAAGCTTCTAGTATATTTAAAAACCCTGTAATGTTACTGTCAACATAAGAGTGTGGATTGATTAGTGAGTATCTGACACCGGCCTGAGCTGCCAAATTTACTACAAAATCAAATCTGTATTTTTCAAATAACTTTTTGATATTATTCAGATCAGTAAGATCCAGTTTGATAAAGCTGATATCACCTTCTATGATTTCGTTATAAATAATAGTTTTAGTATCTATGTTCATATCCCTTAACCTGCCAAGTTTAAGCTCAGGATCGTAATAATCATTGATAACATCCAATCCAACTACCGTATATCCCTCCTTCACCAAAAGTTTTGAAAGGTGGTGACCAATAAATCCGGCAGCACCGGTTACTAATACATTCATATATTAATGCTATTTATTTTTACAATCTACTGTCTGCTACACCTTTGGACAAAATTGACTTAACGTCAAAAGTCACTTGGGTTGCATTCATAAACTTATTCATGTCAAAACTCAAAAATTCCTTGTGTGATACGGCAAGAATCAGGCCGTCATATTTTTTATTGATCTCTTTTTCATCTGTAATCAGATCTATTCCATATTCATGTTTCACCTCTTCTTTCGAAGCCCATGGATCAAAAACGTCCACTTGTACAGAATATGATTCTAGTTCTCTTATAATATCAATAGCACGTGAATTTCTAATATCCGGACAATCTTCTTTAAAGGTTATCCCGAGTACAAGTATATTGGAGCCATTAATTTTGATTCCTTTTTTGATCATCAATTTGATAGATTCCTGAGCAACATAAGGCCCCATGCTGTCATTGAGTCTTCTTCCCGATAAAATAATTTCAGGATTATACCCTAATTCCATGGCCTTATGAGCCAAATAATAAGGATCTACACCTATACAATGCCCCCCAACCAATCCAGGTCTAAACGGCAGGAAATTCCATTTGGTTCCTGCTGCTTCAAGCACATCGTTGGTATCAATATTCATCAGCCTAAATATTTTTGACAACTCGTTGACAAAGGCAATGTTAATATCACGCTGAGAATTTTCAATTACTTTGGCAGCTTCCGCAACTTTAATACAAGGTGCCAAATGTGTTCCTGCTTTAATAATTGTTTTATAGATATCGTCTACCTTTTTTGCAATTTCAGGAGTGGATCCGGCCGTAACTTTTAAAATTTTTGTAACCGTATGTTCCTTATCTCCAGGGTTTATTCTTTCCGGAGAATAGCCTAAATAAAAATCTTTATTATATATTAGGCCAGATACCTTCTCCAATATAGGCCTACATTCATCCTCAGTTGCCCCCGGAAATACTGTTGACTCATATACAACGATATTATCCTTGCCCAAAACCGCACCAACGGTCTCGCTGGCCTTGTAAAGTGGGGTAAGATCCGGGCGGTTATTCTTATCGACTGGGGTTGGCACCGTAACCACATAAAAATTATAATCGACGATATCAGATAAATCATCCGATATCCATAGACCTACCGCAGCTTTGTCTAATTCTTCAGCAGAATTCAAATTTACAGCTTCTAATTCCTCAGATGTTGTTTCAAGGGTAACATCCAAGTTACTTCTCAACTCGTTAACCCTTTGGGCATTGATATCAAATCCAACGACCTGATATAATTTCGCAAATTCTACCGCCAAAGGTAAGCCTACGTAACCCAATCCAATAATAGCAATTTTTGTGTTTTCCATTTTTTTAAATTTTTGGACTTTCAAATTTAGTTAAAAAAAGTCTTTATAATGATGTGAATGTCTCCTATCAAAGACCAATTTTCTATATAGTTTTTATTTATTTCAACTTTATCCCTCCAAATAACAAGATCATTATACTTTTGCGGATCTTCTTGCTCCATTAAAAGCACCTCTTCATTCTTGTATTTTAACGTCGCCGGCCCCGTAATTCCTGGCCTTATATCTAATATGATCCTATCTTCACCAGTTAAAGTGTCTGCATAACCTGCAACATCAGGACGTGGACCTACAAGGCTCATATCACCTATAAAAACATTAAAAAGCTGAGGCAATTCATCCAGTTTAAACTGCCTTAAAAATTGCCCGAATAAGGTAATTCGATGATCGTTTTTTAAAGTTATTAGGGTCAGATCCTCGCTAATGCCCATTGACCTGATTTTATACATTACAAAAGGTTTACATAAGAGCCAAATATGGATAAAGAGATTATTTGATCTCTTTTTTTCATTTATCGGAATAATACTGTTATTCGTTCCGATGATCATTTTATTTACACTTGCTACAATATCCACTAAAAAATTTGGTTTATATAAGCAAAAAAGAATTGGATTCAAGGG
>JAUXCI010000110.1 GCA_030618945.1 Flavobacteriaceae bacterium | reverse complement strand
CTTGGCCTCCGACTTGTTTCATGATTTTTTACCCAGTCCATCGCAGGGAAAAAGGTTAAAATAGTTTTTCCGGCAAAGGAATCAGGTGATCCGGCCAATTGGCAACCGAGACCTGAGCAAATTTCACTAATTCAAAAGGTAGATTTAATTATCCTGAATGGAGCTGCTTATGAAAAGTGGATGGAAAATGTTTCTGTTTCAGCTTCGAAAATTGTCAATACAACTGCCAAAATAGAAGACAAACTGATTACATATAAGGAAGCCCTTACCCATAGTCATGGCCCTGAAGGAGAACATGCTCATATGGGAACAGCTTTTACTACCTGGCTTGACTTTTCTCTGGCCCGCTTACAAGCCAAAGCAATTTATGAATCGCTTATATCCCACTACCCTGAAAATAAAGAGCTGTTTTTAAGTAACTATCAAAAGTTAGACAATGAGCTTTCTTTGCTTGACAAGGAGCTTCTAGCTTTGAATAAAAAAAATAAAAATACAGCACTCGTTTTTTCTCATCCTGTTTACCAATATTTGCAGCATCGCTATGGCATAGCTGGACACAGTGTACATTGGGAGCCTGGTATGGGAATTAGGCCAGAAATGTGGCAGGATTTGGAACAAAATATTCATGATCATGCAACAGAATGGATGGTTTGGGAAGATAAACCCCTGGCTTCATCTATTTCCTTTCTTCTGGAAAAAGGAATTAAAAGTGTCGTCTTTAATCCTTGTGGTAATATTCCGGAAAACGGTAATTTTTTGACTGTCATGAAGGATAATATTATTGAACTTGAAAAAGTATTCAATTAAAAAAAGTAGAATATTAGTTTTGAATTATACATTAAAATTTAAGCTGTTACTGTAGCGTCCCGGATTAGGTTTAAAAGAAATAGCCGTTTTAGAAAATAACGATCATTGTATCGATAGAAGAATGGAGGATTTTGTAGTTTTGATCAAGGTAAGAAACTACACTTTTTGCAAGTATGATAAATATAACCCATCTTAATTTTAAATATCCCGACAGTAATTTTAAACTCCTTATTGATCGGTTTGAAGTTAAAGAAGGAGAAAGAGTAGCTGTTATTGGACCCAGTGGTTCCGGTAAAACGACACTTCTCAATCTTATTTCAGGCATTCTTCCAACTGTAGAAGGAGATGTGAGGGTTGGAGACTATGAACTGAACAAGCTTAATGATAATCAACGCAGGAATTTTAGAATTAGTCATATCGGTTTTATTTTTCAGGATTTTGAATTGCTTGATTATTTGACCGTAATGGATAATATTCTTCATCCATATAGAATTACCAAGGCACTAAAACTGGATTCAGTGGTTAAAAAAAGGGCGGCTGACCTTGCTGATCAAATGGGGATTGGTGACAAATTAAAAAGAAAACCAGCAGCCTTATCACAGGGTGAGCAACAACGGGTGGCCATATGCAGGGCTTTGCTCCCTAAACCAAGATTGCTTTTGGCAGATGAGGCAACAGGGAACCTCGATCCGGAAAATAAAACAAAAATTTTGGATTTGTTATTTAAAAGTGTGGCCATGGAAAATGCCACCCTACTAGCGGTTACTCACGACCATGAATTACTGCCCAAATTCGACAGGGTAATTGATTTTAAGGAATTTAGAGCGGTCAGTAAGGCTACACAATAAAAACATCATGAAGAATAGCCTATATATTGCCTGGAAATACATCAATCATAATAAGATAAAAACGCTTACGCTGATTGCATGTGTTTCCATCATACTCATTTTACCAATCTCATTGGAGATTATTTTAAATGAAAGTGAGGTTCAGCTGATGTCAAGGGCAGATGATACACCCTTGGTAGTTGGTGACAAAGGCAGTGCGCTTGATCTTTGTATGAATACCTTGTATTTTGATGATGAAATTCCAGGCCTTATAACAATGGATGCTTCTGAACGCATCCAAAATAGCGGATTAGCTTTACCCGTACCCGTTTATATCAGGTTCAAAGTCAGAAATTTTCCAATAATTGGAACAAGCATTGATTATTTTGATTATCGAAAACTAAGTCTTTCTGAAGGCAGAAACATGGCTGTTTTAGGAGAATGTGTAATTGGATCAAGCGTGGCAGAAGCGTTGGATTTAAAGGTAGGTGACTTTGTAATTTCTTCACCTGAAAGCCTTTTTGACATCGCAGGAGTTTATCCCCTAAAAATGAAAATTACGGGGATTTTACAAGCCTCTAATACACCTGACGACTTTGCTGTTTTCACAGATTTAAAAACCACCTGGATCATTGAAGGTTACGGGCATGGGCATCAGGATGTTACTAAAATTAATGACCCAACATTGATTTATGAACGAAATGATTCTGTAGTTTCGGCTACTTCAAAGCTCTACCATTATAATGAGATAACTGAGGCTAATATGGATTCGTTTCATTTTCATGGTAGTTTGACTGACTTCCCGATTACAGCTGTTCTAGTAGCGCCTAATGATTCGAAATCAGGAACTATTCTACAAGGACAGTTTCTCTCCAAAGATGAAAAATACCAGATTATTCAGCCTTCACTGGTTATTGATGGCTTGTTACAAACCATTTTCAGAATTCGAAACGTTTTAGATGCAATTATATTGATTGTAGGGTTTTCAACAATTCTCGCCATAATTCTCATTTTCACTTTATCCTTGCGCTTGCGTCAAAATGAAATAAACACCATTTTTAAAATTGGCTGTACCAAAGGGACTATTGTAAAATTGCTCTCGGCTGAGATTGCCTTGATTATTGTTGCAAGTGCCGGTATTTGCCTCTTTTTCCTAAGTATCATTTCCTTTTACAAGGATGAATTGGTCCGAGTCTTGTTGCTTGCCTAAATGCTAGCCTTAAGAAATCACACATGGACTTCACCAACAATTTTAAACTTCTCACTTCTCCCCTCTCACTTTACTTAATCCTTAAAACTTAGTCCTTAACACTTAACTTATTCCCTATTGAATATTAAGTTCAATCAATTAGGTGGGGTATGCTCCATTAAATAATCAGTGATTAAGGTATAGAGATGTTTGCGTGTATTCTCACCTTCATAAATTCCATGCGACCTGTTAGGGTATGACATCATTTGGAATTTCTTATTTTGTTTGATCAGTTCATCAATCAATATCTCAGCACTTTGATAATGAACATTATCATCAGCCGTCCCGTGAATAAGCAACAAATTCCCTTCGAGGTTTTTCGCATAAGTAACAGGTGATCCCTCCACAAAATCTTCCATATTTTCCTGTGGAAGACCCATATATCTCTCCTGATAAATATTGTCATACACCAATTGATCGGAAACGGCAGCCACGGCTATACCCGTTTTGTAAACCTCAGGGTATCTGAACATCAGGTTCAAGGTCATGGTACCACCTCCACTCCAACCCCAAACCGCAGTCCGTTCATTATCCAGATAGTCAAGTTTTAATACTTCCTTTGCGGCTAGCGCCTGATCCCTAGTGTTGATTATTCCAACCTTTCTATAAATACTTTTTCTCCATTCACTCCCTTTTAAACAAGGCGTACCTCTATTATCCATATCAATAACAACATAGCCTTTTTGTGCCATCATGATATTCCATAAGCCCACCTGGGTATCTGTTGCTACTTGCCCCCATGGTTCTCCGTAGACGTGAAACAATACTGGATATTTCTTACTGGCATCAAAGTTTGTCGGTAAAATCATTCTAAGGTCAATTTCAATGCCTTCTTCTGTGGTAACTTTAGTGAACCTGATTTCAGGCATCAATAGGGCTGCCAATTGATCAGCATAGGCTTTATTATCCACAATAGTTTTTAGGGTATTATGATCAGGTAAACTGACAAACCTAACCGTTCTAACTGTTTTCACATTTTGATGCGTATGAAAAGCATATTTTCCATTTGGCGAGATATTATAGTTATTCACACCGTCATAGGCCTCAGGCGTAATTTTCTTTACTTTTCCTTTTCCCTTTAAATCAGTTTCAAACAAATAACGTTGCGTGCTATTATTTGGTGAAGCCATAAAGAAAACATCATTCTTAGTATCGGTTCTCATAGAAGCCACGTCATAGTCAAAAGGTGTTATCAGGGTTTTCTCGCCAGTAGAAATGGACACTTTATAGATATGCCTCCAGGCATCGCTCTCAGTCATTCGCAAAAAGGATTTGCCCTCATCAATCGTTCTTAAATCATTAGTACCCCAAAGATCACCTGAAATATCAGGATAGCCCAAATCTACCCAGGTGGTTTCCTTTTCTGTATACACTTTTTTCAATGCGCCATTTGATGGCTTATATGTCCATACAATAAGCTGATTTTGATGCCTGTTCATTTGCTGGATCAACAATAAATCTTCATTTATCCATTGAATACCGGGAATATAATTCTCTTTTTCACCTCCTTCAAGAGGGACCCAAATGGTTTTTTGACTTGCTAAATCTATGACACCAATTTTAGCGCCAGATGGCTCTTGCCCAACTTTGGGATATTGAACAGGTACAATTTTGGAATAAATGGAATCTGTATTATTGATCATATAAAAAGTACCTGTTTCTGAAGCGTCAAGTCGCCAAAATGCCAGGTGTTTATCAGAAGGACTCAATACAAAACCATCTCTTTTTCCAAATTCTTCTTCATACACCCAATCAAAAGTTCCGTTTATGATATCACCAGTACCATCCGACGTTAATTGGCTTAACTCATTGGTTTTAAAATTTTCTTTGTAGATATTAAATTTATGCACATAGTAAACAAAACTATTGTCAGAAGAGAATTTGGCAAACATCAAAGAAGATGGTTCAAAAGAAGTACCCAACTGTTTTATTGACTTCGAAGCAATATCGTATACCCAATAATCTCCTTTTGTATTGGATCGCCACACCCTGCTCGTATTAGTGAATATTAAAACTTTGCTTCCATCAGCTGTTAAGGAAAAACTTTTAATAGCTAATGACTTATCCCCTGCTTTTAAATGCTCCGATGCAACATAAACAGCTCCTTTTTGAGTAGCACTTTCGTAACGCACTAATTCATCGTCACCAGCAGTTGATTTTTCAATAATCACATAGGCATCGCCATTTTCAATCCATTGAATTCTCTGTCCATAATCCTGTCTAAATTCATTTGAATGAATCCTGTCAAGGCTCAGTAAACTAGTGTCGGTAACTTCTTGGGCATAGGTAATCACAGTACTGATTACCAACATAATAATAATATTTAATTTTCTAATCATTGTGCTAAAATTTTAAGCCTTTCCATTGGTCTGGCTCAGATTGTTGTCATATTAAGAATGAAATTTATGCTGTGACATGGCAAAGTCAAATATCTTTAAAAGCCAAATCAATTGATTATATTATTTTCTCGACTTGGGTTTACGGACCATTTTGTTTCTCACAAAAATTAATTTATGCCGGCTTTTTGGATTTTCTCGCTGTTCCAATTCGAATTCGCCAATTGATTTGATCAAAGGAGTAAGTTTATCGAAACCATAATTTCTTGAATCAAAATTGGGTTGTTTTTTTTGTATCAAGCCCCCCACATCACCGAGAAAAGCCCAACCATCTTCATCAGATGAATCAGAAATGGTGGATCTCAGTAAATTAATTTCTTTGCGCGTGATCTTATCTACACTTGATTTGTCCGAATCCTTATCATCACCATCCTCTTTCTTTTGGGATTGATTTTTTAGGATTTCGATATAAATAAATTTGTCACAGGCAACAATAAAAGGATTGGGTGTCTTTTTTTCACCTATCCCGATGACCTGCATACCAGCTTCCCTTAAACGAGTGGCCAATCTGGTAAAATCACTGTCACTGGAAACAAGACAAAAACCGTTTACTTTGCCACTGTATAATATATCCATCGCATCAATGATCATGGCTGAATCGGTGGCATTTTTCCCCGTGGTATATCCGTATTGCTGAATGGGAGTTATGGCATTTTCAAGTAAGAGGTTTTTCCACTTGGATAGGTTTGGTCGGGTCCAATCTCCATAAATTCTTTTTATCGTTGGGTTCCCGTATTTTGCAATTTCCTCCATCATTTCTTTTACATAAGCAGAGGGAATGTTATCACCGTCAATTAATACGGCAATATTAAGGTTTGTATTCATAGTATATATTTTCTCAGAAGGTTTCCCTTAAATGTTTAATTTGAGGAACACATTTGTTTTGCCTAATTTATTCCACAGCCTAATTTCCTTGAAGAACTAAGGATATAATTCACCTTAAAGGCCAGCTAAATCAGCTTCTTTATTTCTTTAAAACCAACTGATCTTAACTATTTTTCTTAAGTCTTTTTGCTGCCCTTTTTTCTTTAGCGGTTTTAGCAGGTTCTTTTTTTACGTTTTTCTTTGAGTCTTGACCTTTTGACATGATGTATATTTTTAATGATATGTTAATGCTTAAAGGTAAACATTTTTTTAATTCATATTGATAGGTTCAAACTCAAATAGAATTTTTATGTCTCCTCGAGAAGTGATCGCCATAGGTTTTTCACCCTTTTTTAAATTGATGAATAAACAAATCCTTGATCATAAGAAATTGATCCCTTTTTTTTATTGCAATTGCTTTATTTTCCTGAATAATAGATAGGAATATACAACGGGAACGACAGTGATAATAACCGTGATGACGGCAAAACAGGCAAAGTTTGTTTCTTTAGCCAAAATCAAACTACAAAACACGATCACCAAACCACCAACAAACCACATTTTACCGGCCAAAATATGTGTTTCTCTCCAAACCGTTTCATTTTCAAGGGTCCAAGGGGTTTTAATGCCAATAAAATAATTTGGTTTAATGGTTTTAAAATAATTACCTAAAAAAACAAATAACAAGCCTATGAGGAGTACAATATAATTTGGATTATTGCTTGCGTCATTTTTAGCCGTATACATGATAAATAATGCCAGGGCCGACATAAAAATAGTCAACAAGGTTTTTAAGCTTTGATATTTACCCCCCATTTCTTTCAGCCTGTTTTTAGGATCTATTTTGGGCACTATTAAGAAAATTACATAAATCAGTAAGGGAAGTAATATCGGAATGAGCAGTAATTCGTATTTGCTACCAAATCTATCAACATCTCCATTGATATTCCAATGCATAGGAACCTTTTCGGGCAAGTCATTCCATATATACGCTAAATAAACAAAGGGAAGTAGTACAATGGCTATGATGGGTATTTCTTTAAGTATAATTGATTTCATTGTTATTTTTTTAAGGTTATTATCCAGCTAAGTAAATCTTCTAAAATGGTTGTGTTCAAAGAGTATTCTACGAATTGGCCCTTCTTTTCACTCGTAATCAGGTCTGCTCTTTTAAGAATGTCGAGATGATGTGAGATACTGGGTTTGGAAATATTAAATTCACCTGCAATATCTCCGGCATTCATGTCCTTATCTTTCAATAATTCAATGATGGATCTTCTGGTTTCGTCATTAAGGGCTTTGAAAATGGAATTCATTATTTTATTTAGTTATTTAGACAAATATCTAAATATATTTTCAAACTTGCTAATATTTGATCTTGTATTTTTAGAAAACTACATTTTTTGACATTAAATAGGTAGGCATACTCTTATATAATGCCCTAGTATACACATGTTTACAGTCACATTAAGAATTATGACCTAATTACGAACATATATTTGGCAGCAATGAAACTAACAAGCAAATACAGTTTCTGTTGCGTTGCTATTTCAGATTTTCCTTAAAAAAATCTATACTACGACTCCATGATAAATCTGCAGCTGGTTTATCGTATCGCGGTGTCGTATTATTGTGAAAACCGTGATTAACTCCAGGATAAAAATATGCCGTATACGGGATGTTATTTTCCTTGAGTGTCTTTTCGTATTCAGGCCATCCTGCATTGACCCTCGTGTCTAGTTCAGCGTATTGCAGCATCAATGGTGCTTTGATTTTGACCGCGTCCTCCGTGGCTGGTTGTTTTCCATAATATGGAACGGCAGCCTTTAATTCTGGAATTCTAACGGCCATCATGTTTGAAATCCAACCTCCAAAACAAAAACCAACAACACCTATTTTCCCGTTACAATCTTTATGGGATTTCAAATAATCATAAGCTGCAATAAAATCTTCAAGCATTTCCTTAGGGTCTCTTTGCTTTTGAAGTGTCCTGCCGTCGTCATCATTTCCAGGGTATCCACCTAATGGGCTAAGTGCATCCGGGGCCAGCGAAATAAAATTCTCTAGGGCCACTCTTCTACCAACGTCTTCTATATATGGATTGAGACCTCGGTTTTCATGGACCACAACAACACCTG
>JAUXCI010000284.1 GCA_030618945.1 Flavobacteriaceae bacterium | reverse complement strand
GAAGACAATACTACCTGGTTTACAATTGGACTAAAATCGAGCTTGTTTAACTGGTATTTCGATTATTAAAAATAGAATCCAAAACCTACTTTAACCGCAAAATTAGTGGCACCGGGCCGTTGTCGATAGCTACCCCTGTACTCAAAATCTACCCTTAACAGTTTAAAGATATTCCCAATTCCAAAGTGATATTCCCAATAGATATTTTCGGGTGCTACATATATAACATCTGAAGCATTGATGTCTTTGTTCTCTTGAGAAATACCCCCGATTACACCTCTGACACCAATGATCTCTCTCCACTGCAAATCTCTAATCCACGGTATTTTTGAAAATAATTTTCCATTAAAATTATGCTCTAAATGCAAGGACACATATTCATCGGTAACAAATTCATAATAATCGAGAAGGTCGAAAAGTTTTTGGGAAGAAAAAAAAGTTTGGTTACCAGGAACAATACTCAATAATTGAAGCGGCACAACGTTAAAAGTCTACCCAATTTCGAAGATTGATTTCAATCTTCCAAATAGTCCTAATTGGTACGGCTGTTCATAAAAAAACTGCAACTTATGATAATCAAAATCGCTGTTAAATACATCCTTTAAACCTCTTGTATAACTGAAGAAAAAAGTAGGGTATCGTCCTCCATTACTGGTACTTCTTTCCACCCCAAATCCATATGATTTTCTATTAGGAGTGTACTGAACAGCAAAACTAACATCCACTTGTTCAGTACTTGATTGAATATCGCCATTTTCATCATAATAATCAACATTGAACACTTCCGGATTTGCTGATTTCAGCTTTTTAAAAGTGGTACCTAATCTTAATTCAACATTTTTAACCGGTTCTACGGATACTTTAAAATTGGTAAGATCAACATCAGATAGTTTTGAATTATCTCCACTTGTAAAGATTGAAGTTGTCGCAAAACTTCTTTCCAGTACCTCATTGGCCGTGGTCAAACTTACCCCTAACTGTTCAATGTCATGCATGGTTCCCAAGGACAAGACCCACCGGTCTTTCCCTTTTAGTAATAACTTACCTTCAATTCCATATTTGAACCTTTTGTCCATAAACCCATAGGCAATATATCCGTTTGCTCTCGCTTTATCATTTTGGCTGATATAAGTTCGCCCTCCTAACCTTATTCTAAATCCTTCTATATCATTATACCCAAAAGTTGAAAGCACGGGGCCATAATCCCAGCCTTTTGTGAAATTCCAATATCCGGAAGCCAAAATTTCACCTACGGTATTTATTTGTTGAAAGCGTTTAACATTCTGTAAAGTATCCAGCATGTTGTATATGCCAATTTCATCCTTAGACAATTCTTCTTGTCTGTTTTTGGCCCAGAAATCATCAGATCGGTTGTACATTTCTTCATTGTCCTGGATCTGCTCCTTATAAAATTCATCAGGTCTTTTAACATTGAAAACGTGATTATCAAAAAGAGTTGTCCGTTTTCCATAAACACCTTTAGACTTATCTCTTTGATTCAAAGCAAAATCAGTCATGATATAATCTCTTTTCAACAAGAATACAGAATCATTGAGCACTTCAAAGTCTTGTTCAATATAAATCTCCTTTACCCAATTAACATTGGCATTCTTGGTAGCATACATCTGAATTTCCTTAATCGCAAAAGTGGTATCACTTACCCAAAAATCTCCTTTAAAGGTTAGTTCATTTTTCCTTCTTGGGTAAAAAAGTATATTATAGCACCATTTATTACCTATAAAACTACTGTCTGTTAAGACATAATTATATACGTCAGGGCCTAATTTTGACAAGGGGCTCGAGAATTTTTTATCAAAGAACAGAAGGTAGTTGTCATAAATATTAAAATCAACATAAAGTTGCTTTAGAAAAGATATCAGCGCCTGATTATCAGAATATCCTGAATTTTTGTTGGCCAATAATAAGTTATTCTTCTTTCGGGGATAAATATTCTTTCCATAAGTTTTGTAGACGGATTCATTGATGAAAATAGGCAGGTAAACTTTTCCTGTAATTTTAGAGGTATCAATTTGATCAAATACCATTTCCATACCATTGAACACTTTTTTATCCATCAATTTTTCATCGATGTTATTCAGGTCAAATTCGATCTTCTCATAGCGATCAAATTCGTAGCGAGTATACATGTTGAGTCCATTTTTCCTCTTTTTAGCCCAAATCTTTTTCAATATATCAATTGCTGGATTATTCTTCCTCTTAACTCTCCCCGTGTATACCCTTACTTCATTGAGTTGGTCCCTCCCTTCTGCCAAGACAATTCGAAGATTCATGCTCCCCTTATTTAGAGGGATAAGTTGCGTTTCAAAACCTAAAAAGGAGACTTCCAATTCTTTATGGTATGTAGAAGATTCAAGATAAAATCTACCATTTTCATCGGAAATAGTCCCATCAATTGATCCTTTAAAAATAATATTGGCAAAGGGCACGGGTTCATCTTGTTCATCGATCACCAAGCCCGTAATTTTTATTTGAGCTTGTAGGCCAAGCACAAGAAAAAACAAGAAGTACAGTATCCTTTTACTCATGATCAATCATCGTTAAACTTTCCTTCTTGAGGAAGGGTATAGATAAATAAAAATATTTTTTCATGTCAAAACATCGTGCTAAACCTAGGATAATCAGCATCACAAATTATTAAAGGCTGCTCATGTAACGTTTAGGGGTAGCACCAAATTTCTTTTTAAAAGCCGCAATAAAATGGCTCGGAGTGCTATATCCTATCTCAAAACTTACTTCCGAAATATTGTATTTCTTAGTCGTCAACAACTTACGCGCATATTCCATCTTATAATTCAATAAATAAGCAAATACCGTTTCTCCGTATATGTGCTTAAACCCATCTTTTAAATGTTGTAAAGGGAGGTGTATCTGATCGGAAAGCTCGCTAAGCGTTGGAGGCTCTGCCATATTGTCAATTAATATATGTTTGGCTTTTTGAATTTTTTCAACATTAGCTTCATCTTCTAAAAAAGGGCAATTTTGTGCACCGACAGAATCAGATTTATGAAAATATAAACTGATCAATTCATATACTTT
>JAUXCI010000083.1 GCA_030618945.1 Flavobacteriaceae bacterium | reverse complement strand
AGGTCCAGCAGCAGGTGGAGAAGAAGAAGCAGCAGAACAAACTGAATTTGATGTAATATTGAAAGCGGCAGGTGGTTCTAAATTAGCAGTTGTTAAATTGGTTAAAGAATTGACAGGTTTAGGGTTAAAAGAAGCCAAAGGAGTTGTTGACAGTGCACCAGCACCAATCAAAGAAGCTGTTTCAAAAGATGAAGCAGAAGGCCTTAAAGTAGCTTTAGAAGAAGCAGGAGCTGAAGTAGAGGTTAAGTAATTATCTTTACTAACAAATACTAAGGTTTAGGTCTTTGGGATGATACCCATAGACCTAAACCATTTTGCATATATATTCGTTCTTATAATTTAATTTAAATTTATCTCCATTGGCAACGAAACAAAAAACCCAAAGAGTAAACTTTGCATCAGCTAAATTGATTACAGAATATCCTGATTTCCTTGATATTCAAATAAAATCTTTCCAGGATTTTTTTCAATTAGAAACCAAATCTGATGAAAGGAGTGATGAAGGCCTTTATAAAACCTTCATGGAAAATTTTCCAATTACCGACACAAGAAATAATTTTGTTTTAGAATTCCTTGATTACTTCGTAGATCCGCCAAGATATTCCATCCAAGAGTGTATAGAAAGAGGACTTACTTATAGTGTTCCTTTAAAGGCTCGATTAAAATTATATTGTACTGACCCTGAACACGAAGATTTCGAAACTATCGTACAGGATGTGTACTTAGGAGTTATTCCTTATATGACCCACAGTGGTACATTTGTTAT
This sequence comes from Flavobacteriaceae bacterium, assembly GCA_030618945.1. Classification (GTDB taxonomy): domain Bacteria; phylum Bacteroidota; class Bacteroidia; order Flavobacteriales; family Flavobacteriaceae; genus Lutimonas. The sequence continues at coordinate 8,643 of JAUXCI010000083.1, read as the reverse complement.
AAATGGAGCTGAAAGGGTTGTTGTATCGCAACTTCACCGTTCACCTGGTGTTTTCTTTGGCCAATCATTTCACGCTAATGGTACGAAATTATATTCGGCAAGAGTAATCCCATTTAAAGGTTCATGGATAGAGTTTGCCACTGATATCAATCAGGTGATGTTCGCCTATATTGACAGAAAGAAAAAATTACCCGTTACTACCTTATTCAGAGCCATCGGTTTTGAAAGAGATAAAGATATATTAGAAATTTTTGACCTTGCAGAAGAAGTAAAGGTTTCTAAAAGCGGGCTTAAAAAAGTACTTGAAAGAAGACTAGCTGCAAGAGTTCTTAAAACCTGGTTTGAGGATTTCGTCGATGAAGATACCGGAGAGGTAGTTTCTATTGAACGTAATGAAATTGTTCTTGACAGGGATACGCTTCTTGAGAAAGAACATATAGAAGAAATTATAGAATCGGGAACAAAAACGATTCTTTTACATAAATTAGATAATGAAGCGGGTGATTATGCTATTATTCATAACACCTTACAAAAAGATCCAACAAATTCTGAAAAAGAAGCTGTTGAACATATTTACCGTCAGTTACGTAATGCTGAACCGCCAGATTATGAAACTGCCAAAGGTATTATCAATAAATTGTTCTTTTCTGAACAACGTTACAACTTAGGAGAAGTTGGTCGTTATAGAATGAACAAAAAGTTAGGCCTTAATGTTGATATTGAGCAAAAAGTATTGACCAAAGAGGATATCATTACCATCGTAAAGAACTTGATCAACCTTGTAAATTCAAAGGCTGAGGTGGATGATATTGATCACTTGTCAAATCGTCGTGTTAGAAATGTTGGAGAGCAGCTCGCAGGACAATTTGGTGTTGGTTTATCCAGAATGGCCCGTACGATAAGAGAAAGAATGAATGTTCGTGACAACGAGGTGTTTACACCAATTGACTTGATCAATGCTAAAACCTTGTCATCTGTTATTAACTCTTTCTTTGGAACAAATCAATTGTCTCAGTTCATGGATCAAACAAATCCATTAGCAGAGATTACGCACAAACGTAGATTATCAGCCCTAGGGCCAGGTGGTCTTTCACGGGAAAGAGCTGGTTTTGAGGTTCGTGATGTTCACTTTACCCACTACGGTAGATTATGTCCTATTGAAACTCCTGAGGGTCCGAATATTGGATTGATTTCTTCACTTGCAGTTTATGCAAAAGTGAATAATTTAGGTTTTATAGAAACACCTTACAGAAAAGTTAATGAAGGTCATGTAGATACTTCTGAGGAACCAATTTACTTAAGTGCTGAAGAAGAAGAAGGTAGAAAGATTGCACAATCAAATCTTGATTTAGACGATAAAGGTAATATCGTTCTTGAGAAAGTTGTAGCAAGAGAAGATGGAGATTTCCCGGTTGTACCTGCTAGTGAGGTGAATTTTATGGATGTTTCTCCAAATCAAATTTCTTCCATTTCAGCATCTTTGATTCCATTCTTGGAACATGATGATGCGAACAGGGCATTGATGGGTTCTAACATGATGCGTCAGGCTGTTCCGCTTATGCGTCCGGAATCTCCAATTGTTGGTACCGGATTGGAAAGAAGAGTGGCTGAAGATTCTAGAATTTTGATCAATGCAGAAGGTCCCGGAGAAGTGATCTATGTGGATTCAGATAGAATCGAAATTAAATATGAGCGTTCAGATAATGATAAGGTAGTGAGCTTTGATCCTGATACCATAGTTTATGAATTGATCAAATTTAGAAAAACAAACCAAGGGACTTCTATTAATCTACACCCTATTGTAGCTAAAGGAGACAGAGTTATAAAAGGCCAGGTTTTATGTGAAGGCTATGCAACTCAGCAAGGAGAACTTGCTTTGGGTAGAAATATGAAAGTTGCCTTTATGCCTTGGAAAGGATATAATTTTGAGGATGCCATCGTAATTTCTGAAAAAGTGGTTCGTGAAGACATCTTTACTTCTATCCATATAGATGAATATTCTTCGGATGTTAGAGATACAAAATTAGGTGCTGAAGAACTAACTGCTGATATACCTAATGTTAGTGAAGAAGCTACCAAGGATCTTGATGAAAACGGTATGATCAGAATTGGTGCCGAGATCAAACCAGGAGATATTTTAATTGGTAAAATTACGCCTAAAGGCGAGTCTGATCCAACTCCTGAAGAGAAACTTTTAAGAGCCATTTTTGGTGATAATGCTGGTGATGTTAAGGATGCATCTTTGAAAGCTTCTCCTTCTCTAAGAGGAGTAGTTATCGATAAGAAATTATTCCAGAGAGCTATAAAAGATAAGGCTAAAAGAGTTAAAGATAAAGAAGAGGTAAACAGTCTTGAAATAGAATTCTCAGTTGAATATGACAAATTGAGAAATGTCCTTATGGATAAATTATTTGGACTGATCAATGGTAAAACTTCACAGGGAGTACAAAATGACCTGGGAGAAGAAATCCTTCCAAAAGGAAAAAAATTCACCCTAAAGATGTTGAATTCTGTTGCGGATTTCGAGCATTTGACCAAGGGTATCTGGACTACCGATAAGAAGGTCAATAACCTTATTAATAGGCTTATACATAATTATAAGATCAAGGTAAGTGACCTTCAGGGAAGTTTGAGAAGACAGAAATTTGCCGTAACCGTAGGTGATGAATTGCCAAAGGGAATTATCAAACTTGCTAAAATTTACGTTGCTAAAAAACGTAAGTTAAAAGTAGGGGATAAAATGGCAGGTCGCCATGGTAACAAAGGTATTGTAGCCCGAATCGTAAGACAGGAGGATATGCCATTCCTTGAAGATGGAACAGCAGTTGATATTGTCTTGAACCCATTGGGTGTACCATCAAGGATGAACATTGGACAAATTTATGAAACGGTTCTTGGATGGGCCGGTCAGAATCTTGGTGAAAAATATGCGACTCCAATTTTTGATGGAGCTCATATTGATGAGATAACTGAATTGACCAGAAAAGCTGGAATTCCAGATTTTGGACATACCTATCTTTACGATGGAGGAACAGGTGATAGATTTGATCAACCAGCTACTGTAGGTGTTATTTATATCATTAAGCTTGGACACATGATTGAAGATAAGATGCATGCGCGTTCAATTGGTCCTTATTCATTAATCACCCAGCAACCACTTGGAGGTAAAGCTCAATTTGGTGGTCAGAGATTTGGTGAAATGGAAGTATGGGCACTTGAAGCTTATGGTCCATCTGCTACTTTAAGAGAGATCTTGACAGTAAAATCGGATGATGTTCTTGGTAGAGCCAAGACCTATGAGGCCATTGTTAAAGGTGATAGTATGCCTGAACCTGGATTACCAGAGTCATTCAACGTTTTAATGCACGAATTGAAAGGACTAGGTTTAGATATTAGACTAGAAGAATAGTTAGCAATCAATCCACATCCCGTCATAATAGGCGGGATTACAATATAATTTTTACAATTTAATTCTATCCATTACAATGGCAAGACAAAGAGAAAAATACACTGTAAAAAAATTCAACAAAATTACTATTGGTTTGGCTTCTCCGGAGATTATTCTTGAAAAGTCAAAAGGAGAGGTTTTAAAGCCCGAAACCATAAATTACCGTACACATAAACCAGAAAGAGATGGTTTGTTTTGTGAAAGAATTTTTGGCCCTATTAAAGATTATGAATGTGCCTGCGGTAAATATAAGAGGATACGATACAAAGGTATCATTTGTGATCGTTGCGGGGTAGAGGTTACAGAGAAAAAAGTGCGTCGAGACAGGGTTGGACACATCAATCTAGTTGTACCTGTTGCACATATCTGGTATTTCAGATCCTTACCAAACAAAATGGGTTATCTTTTGGGATTACCTTCCAAGAAATTGGACATGATCATTTATTATGAGCGTTATGTGGTAATTCAACCGGGTATTGCTCAAAATGAAGAGGGAGAACCTTTGCAAAAAATGGACTTCCTAACAGAAGAAGAGTATTTAAATATTTTGGAAACTCTTCCACAAGAAAATCAATATCTTGACGATAATGATCCTAATAAATTCATCGCTAAAATGGGTGCTGAATGTTTGATCGAATTATTGGCAAGGATTGACCTGGATGCCTTATCATACGAACTAAGACATAAAGCCAATACAGAGACTTCCAAGCAACGTAAAATGGAATCTTTGAAAAGATTGAACGTAGTAGAAGCGTTTAGAGATGCCAATACACGTAAAGAGAATAAGCCTGAATGGATGATTATGAAGGTTGTGCCTGTGATTCCGCCTGAATTGCGTCCGTTAGTGCCATTGGATGGTGGTAGATTCGCCACATCCGATTTAAATGACCTTTATAGAAGGGTAATCATTCGTAACAATCGTTTAAAAAGATTGATGGAGATCAAGGCACCAGAAGTGATCTTGAGAAACGAAAAACGTATGTTACAGGAATCAGTTGATTCTTTATTTGATAATACGCGTAAGTCTTCTGCAGTAAAAACAGAATCAAACAGGCCGTTAAAATCTTTATCGGATTCCTTAAAAGGTAAACAAGGACGTTTTCGTCAAAATCTTTTAGGTAAAAGGGTTGATTATTCAGCGCGTTCGGTAATTGTTGTAGGACCAGAATTGAGATTGTACGAATGTGGATTGCCAAAAGATATGGCAGCTGAATTATACAAACCTTTCGTAATAAGAAAATTAATTGAAAGAGGTATAGTTAAAACAGTTAAGTCTGCTAAAAAAATAATTGATAAACGTGAACCGGTTGTTTGGGACATTCTTGAGAATGTGCTTAAAGGACATCCTGTATTGCTGAATCGTGCGCCTACTTTGCACAGATTGGGAATACAAGCTTTTCAACCTAAGTTAATTGAAGGAAAAGCTATTCAATTACACCCTTTGGTGTGTACGGCATTTAATGCGGATTTTGATGGTGACCAGATGGCTGTGCATTTACCATTAGGCCAAGAAGCCATTTTGGAGTGTCAATTATTGATGTTGGCATCGCATAATATCTTGAATCCTGCTAATGGATCTCCAATTACCGTACCCTCTCAGGATATGGTTTTGGGTCTTTATTACATGACCAAAGAGCGTAAGTCTACCAAGGAATACAAAGTTAAAGGTGAAGGAACTACTTTTTACTCGCTTGAAGAAGTGAAAATAGCTTTTAATGAAAAGAAAGTTGAGCTGAATGCGAGCATAAAAGTAAGAGGAAAGGATTTAAATGAGAATGGAGAAATAATCACCAGAATCATCGAATCAACCGTTGGTAGAGTACTGTTTAATGAGGTAGTACCTGAAAAAGCAGGTTTTATTAATGAGGTATTGACGAAACGCTCCTTACGTGATATTATTGGAGGTATCTTAAAAGTTACTGATGTACCAACTACCGGTAGATTTCTTGATGACATCAAAAATATGGGTTACAAGTTTGCCTTTCAGGGTGGATTGTCATTTAGTTTAGGAGATATCATTATCCCAGAAGAAAAATACGCTATGATTGAGGCTGCCAACAAAAAGGTAGATTCAATTATGGCGAGTTATAATATGGGTATGCTTACCAACAAGGAAAGATATAACCAGGTAATTGATATCTGGGGATCTACAAATAACCGATTGACAGAATTATCCATGAAGCGTCTGAGAGAAGACCAACAAGGATTTAATTCAGTTTATATGATGCTTGATTCAGGTGCAAGGGGATCAAAAGAACAAATCAGACAGTTAACCGGTATGCGTGGTTTGATGGCTAAGCCTAAAAAATCTACTGCAAGTGGTGGTGAAATTATTGAGAATCCGATTCTTTCAAACTTTAAGGAAGGTCTATCGATTCTTGAATACTTTATCTCAACTCACGGTGCGAGAAAAGGTTTGGCGGATACGGCATTAAAAACGGCTGATGCCGGGTATTTAACAAGAAGACTTGTAGATGTTTCTCAGGATGTGATTATTAATGAAGAAGATTGTGGGACGCTTAGAGGATTAGAAGTTAAGGCATTAAAGAATAATGATGAGGTCGTTGAGTCTCTAAGTGAAAGAATATTTGGTAGGGTTTCATTACATGATGTATTTAATCCAAGTACTGACGATTTGATTATAGAGGCGGGAGATCTTTTTACTGAAGAATCAGTGAAATTGATAGAAGCAAGTGGATTGGAGACCATTGAAGTTCGTTCGGCTTTGACCTGTGAAGCTAAGAAAGGAATTTGTACCAAATGTTACGGAATTAGTCTTTCTACCAACAGCATGGTCCAAAAAGGAGAAGCTGTTGGGGTAGTAGCCGCACAATCTATTGGAGAACCAGGAACACAGTTAACTTTGAGAACCTTCCACGTTGGTGGTATTGCAGGAAATATTTCTGAAGACAATCGTATTGTTGCTAACTATGGTGGAAATATTGTAATTGATGACCTTAAAACTGTTGGTGGTAAGGACAATGATGGGAATCCGGTAAAAATTGTAATCTCAAGAACAGCTGAATTCAAAATCCTGGATAAGAATACAGGTATAGCATTAAGTACTAAGAATATACCCTATGGTTCACACATATTTGTGGGAAGTAAAACGTCCGTTAAAAAAGGTGATCTAATCTGTCAATGGGATCCATACAATGGTGTAATTGTATCGGAATTTGCCGGGAAGGCAGTTTTTGAAGAAATTATAGAAGGTGTTACTTTCCAAGTTGAAATGGATGAGCAAACCGGATTTAAAGAAAAAGTAATTTCTGATTCCAAAAAGAGAAGAGTAATCCCAACCTTACACGTTCAGAGTGGTAAAGGTGAGACACAAAGATCTTACTCCTTACCTGTAGGGGCGCACTTACTTATTGAAGAAGGTCAAAAAATTGAAGCAGGTCAGATCTTGGTGAAAATTCCACGTAAATCAGGTAAAGCTGGTGATATTACGGGTGGTTTACCAAGAGTAACTGAACTGTTTGAAGCGAGAAATCCTTCTAACCCTGCAGTAGTAACTGAGATTGATGGGGTTATTTCTTTTGGTAAAATTAAAAGAGGTAACAGAGAGATTGTTGTTGAGTCTAAGTTAGGTGACGTCAAAAAATATTTAGTAAAATTATCCAACCAAATATTGGTTCAGGAAAATGATTTTGTTAAAGCTGGAATGTCTTTATCGGATGGAGCTACAACCCCAACAGATATCTTAAATATCATGGGTCCTGGAAAGGTTCAGGCCTATTTGGTAAATGAGATTCAGGAAGTGTATCGTTTGCAAGGTGTAAAAATTAATGACAAGCATTTTGAAGTGGTTGTTAGGCAAATGATGAGAAAGGTTAAAGTAATTGATTCCGGAGATACTGTATTCCTTGAAAACCAATTGGTTCATAAAAATGAATTCATGGAAGTGAATGACAATATTTATGGCTTAAAGGTACTTGAAGATGCCGGAGACTCTGAGCATATGAAAGAGGGTCAGATCGTTTCGGCTAGAGACCTGAGAGATGAAAATTCTATTCTTAGAAGAAATGACAAGAATTTGATCATTGCTCGTGATGCAATTCCTGCAACAGCAGAGCCAATTTTACAAGGGATTACACGTGCATCATTGCAGACTAAGTCCTTTATATCAGCGGCATCATTCCAGGAAACTACCAAAGTACTAAACGAAGCAGCGGTTAGTGGTAAGGAAGATTACCTAGAAGGATTGAAGGAAAATGTGATCGTAGGAAAAAGAATCCCTGCAGGTACAGGTATGAGAGATTATGATCATCTCATTGTTGGCCTAAAAGCAGATATGGAAGAATAATATTTAAGGCACGATAATATCGTGCCTTTTTTTTTATTAAAACTTTAGAAGATGTCAAAAGAAGCAAATCAGAATCAATTAAATATTGAAATAGATGAAAAAATGGCGGATGGCACTTATGCTAATCTGGCCATTATTAATCATTCTATTTCGGAGTTTGTAGTGGATTTTATCAATGTTATGCCCGGGGCACCAAAATCAAAGGTTAAATCAAGAATCATCCTTACGCCTCAACACGCTAAACGGCTGGCGAAAGCATTAGCTGAAAATGTGAAGCGATTTGAGTCCAACCACGGTGAGATTAAAGACTATGATCAACCACCGTTACCTTTAAACTATGGTCCAACAGGACAAGCTTAAGCATATAAAAACGGGTTCTACCCGTTTTTTTTTATTTTAGCTGGATGAAATTTCCTCACAACTTATCGAAAAAAATGAACCTTCGACTTCGTAATGGAGTTTTGAGGAAGATGTCTGATCATCACGATCTGATTGATTTTTCGTCTAATGATTACCTGGGTTTCTCCACGAACAGGCAAATCGCTAAAAACGTTGAGATTCATGCGGCAGAATTAAAGCATGTTAACGGAAGTACTGGCTCGCGTTTGCTTTCGGGTAATTTTGAGTTTCACGAGAAGTTAGAAATAGAAGTCGCTGGTTTCTTCGAAGCTGAGGCGGCACTCTTGTTTAATTCAGGTTATGATGCCAATATAGGTTTAGTGGCATCGGTTCCCCAGCGGGGAGATATCATCTTTTATGACGAGTTATGCCACGCTTCCATCAGAGACGGAATCCAATTATCCAATGCAAGGTCCTATAGTTTCAAACACAATAGCCTCGAAGATCTATCCAAGAAATTTCAAAAAACAAAATCCGAAAAGGGAGAAGT
>JAUXCI010000238.1 GCA_030618945.1 Flavobacteriaceae bacterium | reverse complement strand
TATTCTCCTAAACTCAAATCATTATTTAAATCGTGAGTGGCCTATTTTATTTTTCGTCTTGCATCCTGATAATTTTAGTAGGGCGAGAGGTAGCAGCCGTCGAGTGAAACGGCTTAGGCTGTGATGGCTTAAAATTATTAGAAGATGCACAGAAAAATAAAATCAGCCTTGATCTTTTCGTTCTTTTGCATCAAGCCAAAAGGACAAAAAAAAATTAATCAATAATATCCGTCAGTTTTTTAAACTCTTCCTTAGCGGCTTTATTTTCATATAATATCCTGTATACAGCATCAATAATCGGCGTATTTGCCTCGTTCTTCTGATTGATTTTGTAAGCACTTTTTGTGGCGTAATAACCTTCCGCAACCATGCTCATTTCCATCATTGCCGATTTTACAGTGTATCCTTTTCCTATCATATTGCCAAACATTCTGTTCCTGCTGAAAGTAGAATAACCCGTAACCAAAAGATCTCCCAGATAAGCAGAATTATTGATATTCCTTTTCATGCTATGAACTTTCTTGATAAATCGCTTCATTTCTCTAATCGCATTTGACATCAAGACAGCCTGAAAATTATCTCCATAACCTAAACCATGTGCTATACCGGCTGCAACTGCAAAAATATTCTTGAGCATAGCCGCATATTCAGTACCAATAATGTCATCCGATATTTTAGTTTTTATATATCTGCTCGACAATGCTTCTGCCATAATTTCGGCTTTTTCCTGATCCAGACATGCAATGGTAAGATATGACAGGCGCTCCATCGCGACCTCTTCAGCGTGACAAGGGCCGGTAATAACCCCAATGTTTTCGTATGGAATTTTTAAATGCTTATGGAAATGCTCACCCACTATCAAACCTGACTCTGGTACTATCCCTTTAATTGCCGAAAAAACAACCTTGCCTTCAAGTGAAACGGTTACTTTGTCCAGTTCGGATCGGAGAAAGGCAGATGGAACAGCAAAAATGACATAATCAGCGTATTCGATCATCTCATTAATATCTTCAGAAAAGAAAAGTTTGTCAGGGTCAAAATTAGCAGAACTCAAATAATTCGGGTTATGCTTATTTAATTTGATGTGCTCAATGACATAATGACTTCTCATATACCATCCCACTTCGTTGAGATTCTCACATAACATCTTAACAATAGCAGTAGCCCAACTACCTCCGCCAATAACAGCAACCTTTACCTTTGATTTCATAAAAAAATACTAATGGAATTATCAAAAGTAGTAAAATTTAAAGAACTATAAGAGGTAGGTTTTGATTATTAAATTATCTAAATTTGTTAGTCTCATCATGTAAACCCCAGAACCCATGAACGAAAATGAAAACAATAAGAAGGCAAAGGGTGATTTAAAAAATGACCTGAAGGAAGGCGCCAAAAAATTAAAAGACAAGGCCAAAGAAATTATCCAGGACATCGATGATAACACCAAAGATTTTCAGGATGAAGCCAAGAACACGGCCTCTGAATTTAGTGAAGGTGCCAAAGATGTATTCGGGCAATTAACATCAGACGAAAAAAACAAACGTGTCCTGGCAGGTATTTTGGGTATTTTATTCGGGGCACTAGGCATTCATAAATTTATATTAGGCTACCAAAAAGAAGGTATCATTATGCTGGTGTTAAGTTTACTTAGTTTTGGTTTCCTCGCCGGATTTATGGCGGTGGTAGGGCTGATAGAGGGCATTATCTATCTATCTAAATCGGATGAAGAGTTTTTTCAAATATATCAGGTAGGCCAAAGGCCCTGGTTCTAAAATATATTAAATGGAAATAGTTGATGAAAACGGGGTTAAATTACCTCCTCCACCTGAAAACAAAAGAATTCTAGCAGGAGTTTTAGCCATATTTTTAGGCCCTTTTGGTATCCATAAATTTATATTGGGCTATCAAAATGAAGGTTTGATCATGCTATTATCCAGCATTTTAACTTGTGGTATCCTGGCAGGGCCTATGGCCTTGATTGGTTTGATAGAAGGCATCATTTATCTGACCAAATCAGACGAAGAGTTTTATTATTTATACCAGGAAAATAAAAAAACCTGGTTCTAACTTTAGTTATTTGATTTGCGTTCAAGTTCAGCCTGAAATTCTTCCATAACAGGTTTAACGGTACTTTCTGGGATATCTGCTATACGAATATACATGAGCCCGTCAACTGCATTGTTGAATTTTGGATCCACATTAAAAGCCACTAATCTGGCATTTTGTTTGACATACTTTTTTAAGAGAACGGGCATTCTTAAATTTCCGGGTTCAATTTCATCAATAATCTTATCAAACTTATTCATGTCTGCCTTGGTCGTATCAAAAACAAAATCCTTGTCCGCAACTTTCAATTTCACTTTATATTCCTTTTTAGGCTGTACATATTGCGCTATAAAAGGGTCGTAATAGTGTGATTTCATAAACTCAATCATCAAAGATTTAGAAAAATTCGAAAATTTATTACTGATACTAACACCGCCCATTAAATATTTGTGCTCGGGATATCTCAAGGTAGCGTGAATTATTCCTTTCCAAAGGAGGAACAAAGGCATGGGTTTTTGCTGATATTCCTTACTAATAAATGCCCTTCCCATCTCAATAGTGGACTCCATCATGTCAAAAAGCTCAGGCTCTATCTTAAATAACTCATTAACATAAAATCCTTCAATACCATATTTTTTAAAGATCCTTTGACCCAAGCCCATCCTATATGCCCCAACAAGCATCTTGTTATTGATATCCCATAAAAAAAGGTGCTTATAGAAATGATCATATTGATCCAGATCCAAGGATTTGTTTGTTCCTTCACCAATTTCCCTAAAGGTCATTTCCCTTAACCTTCCTATTTCTCTTAAAATATTTGGTATATCCTTGCTGTCAGCCAGGTAAATCCTATACGATTTACTCGTAAAAAGTAAAGAATTATTTGCATCCAATACCTTGACTTCCTCTTGTATCAAATTTGTATCTACAGGGTCAATTATTGGTTCAGGGTCTTTGTGAACTTTAAAACTTTTGGAAATGATATTAGCATGCTTTTTTTCAAATGGATTCGCCAGCATATATGTCTTTTTTCTCAGGTACTGATGAAAATCCTCTAAACTCTTAAAACCATTTTGTTCCTTTATACTTATGGGTTTCCCAATTCTTACTTTGATGACTCTTTTCTTTTGGGAGAGCAATTCTGAGGGTAATTTAGCGGTTCTTAGTGTGCTGCTTATATTGGAAAGGATATAGAAAAGTCTACTGTTCTTAGCGTGAAAATAAATGGGGATAACAGGCACGTTGGCCTTTTTAATGATCTTTATCGCTCCCGGTTCCCAAGGTTTGTCGACCATTAATTTCCCATCCTTAAAAGTTGATACTTCCCCCGCAGGAAATATACCAAGAGGATAGCCCTCACTCAAATGCACCAAAGCGTTTTTGATTCCAGCAATGCTTGATTTACTATCCTTATGATCCTCAAAAGGATTTACCGGCATCACATATTTTTGTAAGGGAATTATCCTGTGCAATAAAAAATTAGCAATGATCTTGTAATCCGGACGTCTCTCTACCAGTAGTTTTAACAACAAAATACCATCTATACCTCCAAGTGGGTGATTGGAAACAGTAATAAATGCGCCTTCTTCTGGAATCCTGTTGAGATCTTCGTCAGGTATCTCGAATTCAATCTGGAAATCCCCGAGAATAGCATCCAAAAAAGCAATGTCTTTTTTGTGTCGTTGCTTTTCATAAATCCTGTTGAGTTTGGAAATCCTCAAGGTCTTTAGCAGCATCCATCCAAAAAACGTCCCCACCCAACCAAACTTATCCAGCTGGATTACCTTTGCAATTTCTTTTGAACTTACAAGACTCATTAATTTGATTATTTTACGATGACCTGAACGGTATCCCTGCTCCTTTGTTTTAATAAAACGTCTCTCCCCACTTCGATCCCTTTGATGTCGATCTCTTGAAAATGTCTTATCGTATACAAGGTTAATCTTTTGTTGTATTTGACCTTGTATTTAGGTTTCAGTGCTTTTAACAGCTCCTTAAAATTATTGAAATTATTTTCAACACAAACAGAAAAGCTTAAGGCCGAATTCTGAATAAGATTTACCTTCATTTTAAATTTATGCAACAAGCTAAAAATTTCACTGATGTCCTCTT
>JAUXCI010000265.1 GCA_030618945.1 Flavobacteriaceae bacterium | reverse complement strand
TGTTCTTTGAAATTAGCAAGTTTCTTTTTAAGAAATTCTAATTTTTTAGTATCCTTTTCCCTTTTAATGGCTTCAATCTCGATTTCCAGTTGCATTACCTTTCTGTCAAGTACGTCAAGCTCTTCTGGCTTGGAATTGATCTCCATTCTCAGTTTAGAAGCTGCTTCATCCATAAGGTCAATGGCCTTGTCAGGTAAAAATCTATCGGAGATATATCGCTGTGACAATTCAACAGCCGCGATGATAGCCTCATCTTTAATAATAACTTTATGATGGGTTTCATATTTATCTTTAATTCCTCGAAGTATGGAAATAGCACTTTCTGTATCCGGCTCGTCAACGTTTACTTTTTGGAATCTTCGTTCAAGTGCCTTGTCTTTTTCAAAATATTTTTGATATTCATCTAAAGTAGTGGCTCCAATGGCACGAAGCTCACCTCGGGCCAGAGCAGGTTTTAAAATATTCGCAGCATCCATGGCCCCCTGTCCGCCTCCGGCCCCAACTAAAGTATGTATTTCATCGATAAAAAGTACGATTTCTCCATCAGCAGAAATAACTTCTTTAACCACTGATTTTAACCTTTCCTCGAATTCACCTTTATATTTAGCACCGGCAATTAAAGCGCCCATATCCAGAGAATAGACCACCTTGTTTTGTAGGTTCTCGGGAACGTCTCCCTTTACGATTCTATGGGCCAGACCTTCGGCAATGGCTGTTTTACCTGTCCCAGGTTCGCCAATTAGTATAGGGTTGTTCTTGGTTCTCCTGGATAGTATTTGAAGAATCCTTCTGATTTCCTCATCTCTTCCAATGACCGGATCCAATTTGCCGTCATTCGCCAATTGATTTAGATTTTTAGCGAATTTGTTCAAAGAATTATATGTTTCTTCAGCACTTTGAGAAGTAACACGATTGCCTTTTCTCAATTCAGCAATGGTTTGTTCCAGGTCTTTTTCATTTATCCCGTTATCCTTTAACAATTGGGTGGTATCTCCCTTGGAATTTAATATGGCCAACAAAAGGTGTTCCAGAGAAACATATTCATCTTTCATTTTTTTTGCCATATTGCTGGCGTCAATTAGCATCTTGTTGGTCGTTTTTGAAAGCATGAGTTCAGCACCTTCAACTTTTGAAAAACTTTGGATGATATTGTCTAAAGTTCTGTTGAATAATTCAACATTTACACCCAGTTTTTTTAGGATATAAGGCGTAACGTTCTCATCAACTTCCAGAATTCCTTTGAGTATATGGGCATTTTCTATCTGTGGATGATTAAAACCCTGTGCAATTTGCTCTGCTCTTTGCACGGCTTCTTGTGATTTTATGGTGAAATTATTAAAGTTCATAATTGTTGTGTTTTATGTTTACTTATGAGCTTTCAAAATGTGTTCCATTAGCGTAATTGAGTTTAAGAGTGTCAAAACGGCTGAATTTTAGAGAATTAGATGACCTTTTGTCTAGATTCTTAGATCATATGCTGCCAATTCTTGCAATGAAATCAAAATGAAGAAGTATATATTGATCTCATTTTGAACATCCTATCATAAAAAACAAAAAAGCCCCTGAAACGAATTCAGAGGCTTTTGATTGTTTGCTAATAAAATCTTATAATTCAAGGCTGTTTAAAAGCCCTTTTAAATTAGGATCAGATGGTCTGGGCGCATTTGCATCCACTATGTTGCCATCTTTATCCAAAAGAATAAATCTGGGGATACCCTTAATGTTAAAGGCGGTTACAAAATCAGAATTCCAGTCTTTATCAGCCAAAACCTGTATGCCCTGTAGCTTTTCATCCTGAATCATCTTTAACCACTTTTCCTTATGCTCCATTTTATCAATAGATAAGCTTACAAAGGCTATATCCTTACCCTTGAATTCATTGTCAATTTCTTTAAGATACGGGATCTCAACTTTACAAGGCCCACACCAGGTGGCCCATACATCAATATAAACGTATTTTCCTTTCAGGTCTTCTAAAGAAACCGAATTGCCATTATTATCTGGATAATTAAATGTAGGAGATGGGGCCCCCTTTTTTATTGAGGCTAGAGCCATATGCTCTTTGTTGTAATTTGAAACCAAAAAATCAATTAACTCTTTGTTAGCCTTGGTCTCCATGTCAACAACTTCTTTTTCGAGACCCTTTGTTTGACTTATAAGATCATCTGTTTTCTGTTTGATTTCAGCAATCTTGCTGTCAAACTCAGCTTGGTCCATTTGAAAAAGCAGCTCATACTTGTCCAGTTGTTCATCTTTTATCAGCTGTATCTTTTTACCCAGATAGTTGTTGGTCAATGATCCTTCACCCGTGAATTCTATTGACTCCTGAAAGTTCGATGCGTCAAAACTAAGCCCTAAATCATACCCATTTTTAAGATATATAAAAGATTGCTGTTTGCCATCATTAAAGCCATGAAACCCTTGTAACACTTTTAAAGTGTCTTTGTATGTTCCGTCTTCATTTAAAGTAATTTCCTTTTTAAAATTTTTTCCTAAAATGGTTAAGGTGCTGTTGTCAGCATTTGCAATTGTTCCTTGAATAGTAACATAATCATTGTTTGATTTTTCACTGCAGGCAAGCAATGATAATGCTGCCAAAATTGAAAATATTTTTTTCATCCGAATTATTTTTTTTTAAAACCGTACAAATGTAAATTATTTAAGCCGTAATTGTGTGTGACAATTGTTAAACTAAGGCTAAATTTTAATATTGTATTTAGTCAGGTTGTTATGGTATATCTTACATTTTGTAGCTGAATTATATTGATACCAAAGCCGGAGAGGCCCTTAAGGTGTTTTTAAAGAAAGACTTTGTTTATTGAATTTGAGTTTTGTTTTTCAAGTATTTAGGATCATAAAATCAATTTATAAATAATAGCTTAATTGATTCAGATATTAATTTGAGTTTAGTATTTTTGCGCAGCTAAAACCCACAAAGATGCCTACAATAAGTGAATTAACAGATTTTTCTACTCAAATCAGAAGAGATATAGTAAGGATGGTAAACGCAGTGAATTCAGGTCACCCTGGAGGATCTCTAGGTTGTACCGAATTTATGACCGTGTTATATCAGGAAGTATTGGATTATTCTCCTGCTTTTGATATGGATGGAAAGGAAGAAGATCTTTTCTTTTTGTCAAATGGGCATATTTCACCGGCTCTTTACAGTGTATTGGCGAGAAGTGGATTCTTCCCTGTTGAAGAATTGGCTACTTTTCGTAAAATCAATACCAGACTTCAGGGTCATCCAACAACTCATGAAGGTTTACCAGGAATAAGAATGGCCGCGGGATCCTTAGGACAAGGACTTTCAGTTGCTATTGGTGCTGCCAATACTAAAAAACTGAATGGCGATAAACATTTGGTTTATACTTTACACGGTGACGGTGAATTGCAAGAGGGTCAAATATGGGAAGCGGCTATGTATGCCGCAGGTAAAAAAGTAGATAATTTGATATCTACTGTTGACTATAATTTAAAGCAAATTGATGGCCCTACTGATGAAGTTATGCCTTTGGGTAATGTAAGGGCTAAGTTTGAGGCTTTTGGATGGAAGGTTTTGGAAGT
>JAUXCI010000241.1 GCA_030618945.1 Flavobacteriaceae bacterium | reverse complement strand
TTCTACTATATTTACTATGGATATTTACAAGGAATATATCAATAAAAATGCTGATGATAAGACCACGGTAAAAGTTGGTAGAATTACTGCTGCTGTTGCACTGATTATTGCCGCTTTAATTGCCCCAATGCTTGGTGGATTGGATCAGATCTTTCAATACATTCAAGAGTATACGGGTATGGTAAGCCCAGGTATTTTAGCTGTATTTCTATTAGGATTATTCTGGAAAAAAACAACCAATAATGCTGCTATATGGGGTGTTTTGGCATCATTGGCAATAGCTTTATTCTTTAAGTTCATTCCTATATCAGGCTTAGAACCTTGGATGCATCAAATGGGATTGACCTTTATCATAACATCATCTATTATTGTCGTGATTAGTTATATGGAGGGTAAAGGAGCTGATAATCCTAAAGGGATCGTACTTACCAAAGAATTATTTAAAACGTCACCACTATTCAATATCGGAGCTTTTGCTATAATGATCATTCTTGTGGCACTATATGCGATGTTTTGGTAGTACTTATTAATAAAAAGCTCATCTAATGAAACAAAAAATCATTATCACAGGAGGAACAGGATATATTGGTTCTCATACAGCTGTCGAATTTATTCAAAATGGATTCGAAGTAGTCATTGTAGATAATTTACGTAATTCAGATATTTCAATATTAGACAGAATTGAGGAGATTACAGGAGTTAAACCTGAATTTGAGGAAATAGATCTTACGGATAATAAAAAATCCAGTTTATTTTTTAATAGACATAAAGATGCTAAAGCTGTCATAAATTTCGCCGCATTAAAAGCTTTGACGGATTCTTCAAAAACAGTACAATTATCCTCAGTTAATAAATGCTGAGGCAAATAGGCGATCACCGCTTCTTTGGGTGCCCTTACATGACCACGAGTAGCTTTTTTGTCTTTTTACTTGTCTATATAATTTTCCGGCAATAAAAAATGAGTCATATTGTTTTGGCACTTTTTCTTCTCCATAAATAGCTAAATTCAATGGATTATTTAATTTAGAGTGTTAAATTTGAACTCACCTTATGAATATATCTTTATGAAAACTCCGGAACAACAATTTCCCAATTTTGATCTTACAGGTAAAGTGGCCCTAATCACCGGTGCCGCACGCGGACTTGGTAGAGCCTGTGCTTTAGCCCTAGCCCATGCAGGTGCTGATATAGAGCTTGGACTAAGGGATGTAAACTCAGGTCTCGACCTTGAAGAAGAGATCCGAGGAATGGGAAGAAAAGTTGTGAGACTTCAAATGGATGTTTCAAATCTTCAGCAGATCAACGACGCTGTAGACTTGCTTTCCAAGAAGTTTGGAAGAATCGATATTCTTTTAAACAATGTTGGTGTAGCACCTGGAAATCCGGCGGAAGAAGTCACGGAGGCTGATTTTGATATGACGGTAAATTTGAATTTAAAAGGTAGTTTTTTTACGGCACAAGCTGTTGGCAAACAAATGATCAAACAAGGTTTTGGCAGAATTATTAATATGAGCTCTCAAGCCGGATTTATTGCGCTTGATAACGAGTCTGTTTATTGTATGACCAAGGCAGGAATAAATCATTTGACCAAAAATTTGGCTTCAGAATGGGCAAAGTATAATATCAATGTTAATGCTGTAGCACCAACATTTATTGAAACTCCAGGAACAGAGCCTTGGTTAAAAGATGAGGCTTTTAGAAAAAGTGTTGTTGACAGAATACCTTTAGGAAGAATTGGCAAACCCATGGAAGTAGCAGGTGCAGTAGTCTTTCTCGCTTCAGACTCAGCTTCCCTGATTACGGGTGAGATTATGTTGATTGATGGTGGCTGGACGGCAAAGTGAAAAACGCTAACTTGTATACAAATGATAAACTTCAAAGCTGCTACTTCAGCCCAGGAATTGCTTCAAATTGAAGAGATGGCCAAGGTCATCTGGCATGAACATTATACACCCATAATTGGTACAGAACAAGTTGTTTATATGCTCGATAAGTTTCAATCGATTGCAAGTATGTCTGAGCAAATTAAAAACGGTTACCAATATTTCCTGATCAACCAATCGAAAATTCCTGTTGGATACTTTTCCTTTACCAAGAGAGGGGAAGAATTATTTTTAAGTAAGGTGTATATCTTAAAGGAATTACGAGGACATGGAATAGGTAAAAGGGCTTTTGAATTTATAGAAACTAAGGCCAGAGAAATTCATTGTAATAAAATCAGCCTTACAGTCAATAGAAATAATTTTAATGCGATTAAGGCCTATGAAAGGGCTGGTTTTCAAAATACAGGTGAACTGATTCAGGATATTGGCCATGGCTACGTTATGGATGACTATAGCATGGAAAAAATTTTATAATCTCAAATTATTTAAGCCAGCAGTTCTTTGCCTTGTTCTTTTATGGATGGGCTATTTTATTTATCGCAAAAGGGATTAAAAGAAGACTTTTTCTATTTGATCAGCTTATTTTTTATCAGTTTTATTTTGTCAGGAATCTAATTCGCCGTAATATTGTGTCATAAATACACAATAATTTAAAAATGAAGAAGATTGTAATTAAAATATTTAAGGTTCTGGGTATAATTTTGTTAGTACTTGTGTTGCTGGCAGGAGGTGTTTATTACAAAAGCGTAAATTATAATATGTATGATTTACAAGCTGACAAAGAACTCTTGGCAGAGCCTTCAAATGAAGAAGGATATGCGAAACTGGCAGAAGAATTGGTGAGTCAAATGACCTTTAAAGAGAAGATTGATCAGATGTATGGTGAAAAAATGTGGCAAATCCCAAAACTGGGCATTGGTTTTTTGTTAAAGAACCGATTCCCTCACGTTTATGTGGGTGAAAACGAAAGATTACATATTCCGCCATGGGTATTGTCAGATGGTCCAAGAGGAGCAAGGGTGATGGATCATGGGATTAACAGTGTAACAACTTTTCCTGTTGGTATGGCCAGAGGGGCAAGTTGGGATGTTGACCTTGAGGAAAGGATCAATGAGGTTATCGCCATTGAGATGAGAGCCAATAATGTAAATTATGCTGCAACGCCTTGTATTAATCTTTTGCGCCATCCCGGATGGGGAAGGGCACAGGAAACCTATGGTGAAGATCCTTGGCTCTTGGGTGAATTTGGTGTGGCTGCTGTCAAAGGAATTGAAAAACACAATGTGATGGCTTGTCCAAAACATTTTGCTTTAAATAGCCTAGATAATTCAAGATTTGTTGTTGATGTCAATCTTGATGAAAGGACTCTAAGAGAAGTATATTTACCTCATTTTAAGAAAACGATTCAAGTAGGAAAACCGGCTTCGATCATGAGTGCCTATAATAAGGTTTTAGGTGAATATGTTGCGAATAATAAGTATCTCTTAAATGATATATTAAGAGAAGAATGGGGTTTTGGAGGCTTTGTGTCTTCTGATTGGTTTATGGGAACCTATGATGGAATTGCTAGTGTTAAGGCTGGGCTTGATGTTGAAATGCCGTATCAGCAGGTGTATAAATATGATATCCTTGAGGAGGGAATAGAAAAGGGAGAAATCAGTGAAGCAGATATTGACAAAATCGTTACCCGGACCCTAAGAACCCGACTTAAATATGCCTTTAGCGATGATCAGGAAACTTATGGTCATGAGGAGATAGAGAAAGAATCGCATGTAACTTTGGCAAGAATTGCTGCAGAGAAGAGCATGGTGCTGATAAAAAACAATGAGGTGCTGCCATTGCTTGCTGAAACAGGACAAAAGGTTTTGGTATTGGGAAGGCTTGCTAATATGGAAAACACAGGAGACCATGGCAGTAGTAATTCTACATCTTTAAACATTGTGACTCCTTATAAAGGGATTAAAGCATTCAATCAGACCTTTCACAATGAAGTGGAATTGTATGATGGGCCTGATACGAATCTTGCCGTAGATAAAGCCAAAGAAGCGGATCAAGTGATTCTTGTTGTGGGCTATACTTTTGAGGATGAAGGAGAATATATAAATTTTGACGATAATATGCAAGAATCGGCGGAGGCCGGAAAGTTGATGGGTAAAAAAGGAATAGGTGGTGACAGAGAGAGTTTGAAATTGCTCGCAG
>JAUXCI010000189.1 GCA_030618945.1 Flavobacteriaceae bacterium | reverse complement strand
TAGTGCAATATTTTTTAATCAAAAAGCCCTTAAAATAACCTGTTATTACTTCATGTTTTTTAATTCAAAACTAATGCACTACTGATTTTCTGTGTTTAATATTTTAAAGCGAACTCAGGTTTTAGGGAAAGATACGGCTTGTAAGAACTCTTGAATCTGATAATTTTACCCTGAGTATAAACATGACTCTTGAGGGTAGTCCCACCCATTGAACATCGGCAAGTGAAGTATCAAGGTTGAGATCTTTTATTTTTCGCCCGTTAAAATCATAGATCTTTAGATTTTTAATCTGATCGTTGCTGCTGGTTCGCACATACAAGGATTTGTTTTGTGTATACCAAATTAGCTTGGTAGGGCTTATCCGATGATTGCGGATAGTATTGATACTATCCTGAAACCTTAGTTCAAACCTGTCGTTAAAAACGCCTTTATCTTCTAGTTCAAATTGATAGGCCTGCTCTTGCAGATTATGGCTTATATTTTTTAATTTATCATATAAGTATATATTTTTTTGTTTGAGTTCGCCATTAATCTGTTCAATACCAATTTTAAGATTTACGGGTTCCGAAATATGGTTTTCAAAACCTAGTTTGATGACTTCATCTCCTTGAAAAGGAGGAGCCCCCATGATGGCGAGAGCCAATTGATCTAGCCGTGCATAAAAAGAAATAAATTGGTTTCCGCTTAAGCGAAGGCCGTCAAAAAAATTATCAAATTGTTTGCTTGCCCCCTGGATAAATCCTATTAGAATTTGACTAAAAGCACCTTGTTCATTATACAGGTTCAGCCATAATTTATTCTCCTCTGGCTCATTCTTGGAATTGTCTTTTTTAAAGAAATTGTCATTGTTCGTAAGGGTTCTCATGTCATTACTAAATAGAAGATTCCCCATGCGCTGGGCTTCCACAAAAAAGCCCTGGCAACTGGCAATATATTGGTTAGGGAGCTGACCATTAGAGCTCGCTTTAATGCCACCTGTTCCTAGAGTGTACATTGCATAATCATCCGAAGTATAGGCTTGTCCTCCTTGATCAGAACTGTCATTACGGGCAGTATTATGAGTCCAAAAATATAAGGAGCTACTTAAGAGATCCTTATTAGACGGATGCAAAAGTAAAAGATTGGCATCAATGGCTGAAGGGTAAGGGTTACCAATAAGATTCCAGTCATTTAAGGGGTCGTTGGCGTTTTGTTGCAAGCTGATAGGAGCTTGAATTGTACCATTATTTACTTCTCCTTGGAATATTACCTTTTGCCGATCCATCAAAGGGGCGTTGGGAGCCATGGAGGTATATCCCCTCGCAACGTCCATAGCTCCTAAAACACGCACCCAAGCATCATCATTGTCATCTAAGCCGTCTTGATTCTGGTCATCATAGTTTTTAGTAGAAAAAAGATAAAATGAGTTTTTTGGTGAACTGTGGAACACCGTTTCCAATTCGGCATTTTTTACCGGGCTTGACCAGTAGGTATAATCATAAGGTTTAATTTGTGTAGTAGATTTGTGGATTAACATATCCCCTTGATTGTCAACTAAACCCTTGTCATTAATCATAACCAGTGAGCCTTCATTCATCACTTCGAGCCTGCCTTTAACCACAAGATTGTTTTGAATTAGAAGGTGATCTCCGGCCGAAACGGTTAAAGTAGCACCATTTAAAATTATGAGATCACAGGCTGCAATATTGCCGTTTATGTCTGTCTTATAATCGTTTATAATCACTGCTTCTCTTTGCAGATCTGGGAGTCCGTTTTGCCATGACCCGTTTTGAAAACTCACAGGTCCTGAATAATATTCACCAAGTCTGAGGTTGCTTCCACTAGTGGCATCGTCAATGACTGAATAAGGATAAACCAGCCAGTCGTCCAATTCAAATCCGGTATTGGATCCATTTTGTTGACAGCCATATTTTCTTATCATGCTAATATTAGTTCCCCAGTTGCCGCTTTTGCCAATGATGTCGGTTCTGTTTTCCCAACAGGCTTCGTCTCCAGAGGTTGATATAATTAGTATATCATCACCGGTAAAACTGCAAACGGTCGTTTTGATCTCTTGTCCGTCAATGGCATATTCCGGCCCATTGACGTTAAGGGTTGCACTAAATTTTAGGGTTTGACCAGGATTCAATGAAGGAATAAGTTTTTTTCTGCTTGGTTTGATCCCAATAGGATTTTCGGTATCCTGGTTCCAGAATAAGGCCAGATAGTATGTGTTTTCGGGACTTATATCCTGTCCTATATTGGTTATTTCCAACCATTTGTTGTTGCCTTCTCCTTCATAGTATTGACTTATTATTATAGGATGATTACCATGGCCCGTGCCTTCCCCTTGTATTATAAAATTAAAAGGGTTTTCAGAAGGATCATTATTGCCGATCACAACCGTAGCTGTTCTCAGGCCAAGGCTGCCTGGTTTAAAGTCTACTGAAAAAATCAGGCTGTCATTGGGCACAACTATTTTGGGTCCTTTAAAATTCAAATTAAAATCAATGGCTTCTGCACCCGAAATCAATATTTCATTTATTTCAAGGTCTTTTGTTCCATGGTTTTTTATGGTATAGGATCTGCTAAGAAGGCTGTCTTTTTCAAACGGAATTGATCCAAAATAAGTGTTATTATTTAAAGTAGTAGTGTTGCTGCCGTCATTTATGGGGTGGCCCTGTGCTATGAGGGCTATTTCAGGAAGTGGGCCCTCACAATAGGAGGTGTGTTGATTAAGATCAGTCACTTCCTCCAGGCCATAAGTGTCCCATTCAAAAGGATCGAATTGATTGTTTGGATTTTGAATCATGCTTTTACGCCTCAAGCTAATGTCCTTGGCAAACACGATGGAATCACCAATTATGCCAATAAGGTCAACGATTGTTTCCTCATATTTGAGGGCCAATTTATCATCGCCATTATAATTCATAACAGCACTATTTGTACTCAAATCAGCGTCTATGTTAAGGTTCTCCTGGTCATCCTCAATAAGATAAGTTCCATGGGCAGGAATGCTACCTGATAAACTTAGTGATGATGATGCGATGGTGTTTTTCCCTGAGTATTTGGACAGGACATAAGCACTAAGATCTATGTCCAATTCTGTTGGATTGTACAATTCTATGTAATTGTTTCTTTCGGTTCTGCTAGAGGTACCTTCCAAGTATTCTGAGATCATGATTTCCGTACAGGGACTAATCGGTTCGCCAAGGACTGTGATATTGTCAATTCCAGCCATGTCTGATCCGTTTTGTTTGACACTTAGTTTAAATTTTAGTTGCTTAGTGTTGTTAGGAATGTCAATATTGATAGTGATCCATCCATCAGTATTTAAGTCATTGCTGCCATCTATAAATTGTACTTCTGCTTGGGCCTCATCATCGAGCCAGATCTGATAGGTCATGTCGTCTCCGTTGTCATAGCCAAGTACCTGAATGTCAAAAGAGAGCTTGACATTTCGGAAATACGATATGTCCACATTAGAAAATTCAATGCTCTCGAAACCCGATGAACCGCAATTCCCGTTGAGATCTTGAATGCCCCAGAAAAAGCTACCATCACTTGGCCTGATGGTTCCGAGACTTGAATGAACATTCCAGGTATCGTCCTGTATAGTGCAAGGTGGCGTTGAGAAGCTTGGCGACAACCAGGTATCTGAGGCTTCAAAACTATAATTGGCGATGGTAGTTTGGGCGCAAGTCGTAATAAAGTAAAGTAGGAGGTAGAGGCATAGATAGTACTTCAGCATGATAAAGCAGATTAGTTTTGGAAAAAATAATTGATGCGAGTACATTTGGACTGTCATTTAATTTATCACGTGCAAAGCAAAAAGTCAACATATACCCTCGAAGAAGCCAAACGAAAACTGGAAAAGTATTGTATCTATCAGGACAGATGTCATAAAGAGATCGAGCAAAAAATAAGAGATATGGGTATGATTCGTCAGGCCAGTGAGGTCATACAAATGCATTTAATGGAGCATGATTTTGTGAATGAAGAGCGCTTTGCCAGGAGTTTTGCCAAGGGGAAGTTCAAGATCAAGAAATGGGGCAGGAGGCGCATCATAAACGAGTTAAAACAACGCGAGGTTTCGAGATACAATATTGAGGCAGGCCTGAGTGAAATCAATGAGGAGGATTATGAACAAACCTTAGAAGAAACAGGAAGGAAAAAGTTTGAAACAGTACATGAATCCAATACTTTTAAAAAGCGTAAAAAAGTAGCCGATTTCTTGTTGAGAAAAGGGTTTGAGAGCCATAAAGTATACGAATTACTGCTGGTACTGGAACGTGAAAATATTTCCTGACTTGAAAGAAAGAAGCCTGATTGTTTTTAGTATATTTGTTCCCCTAAAATTTTGAAATTATGAGCGTACAAAGTCAGGTAATGGATCAGATGAAAGTGGCAATGAAGGCAAAAAATAAAGTTGCATTGGAGTCATTAAGAGCTTTGAAATCAGCTTTTTTACTGGCCAATACCAGTGGAGCTAGCGCAGAATTGACGGAAGAAGATGAAATCAGGATCGTTCAGAAGTTAGTAAAGCAAAGAAAAGATAGTGCAGCCATTTATGCAGAGCAGGGAAGAGCTGATCTGGCCGATCCTGAATTGGCACAATCTGCAATACTTGAACAGTTTCTACCAGTACAAATGAGTGAGGATGAATTGAAAGAAGTTATTGGTGCTATCATAAGTCAAACCGGCGCCAGTTCAATGAGGGATATGGGCAAGGTAATGGGAATGGCATCACAGCAGTTAGCAGGCAAGGCAGATGGAAAGGCGATCTCTATGCTTGTAAAGCAATTATTGGCATAAAAGATTAGATTTATATTAAGTGATTCCTGCTTTTGCAGGAATGACTGGGCCCCGGGGCGCAACTGAATAGCGCATCAGACCTGCCTGCCGGCAGGCAGGTTTCGGAAAAAGCGTTATAAAATGGTGTTTGTATATGTTCTTTATAGCATTAAATTTGACAGAACTTATACAGGCATGACAAAGGATGTTGAAAAAAGATTAAAACAGCATAATGCTAAACAAAACAAATCGACAAAAGCCTTTGTTCCATGGGAATTAATTCATTTAGAACATTTTGAAACTAGAATCGAAGCAAGAGAAAGAGAAAAATATTTAAAATCAGGAATAGGTAGAGAATACATCAGATTAAAACTAAATAAATAAGGCCCCGTGGCGCAACTGAATAGCGCATCAGATTTCGGCTCTGAGGGTTACAGGTTTGAATCCTGTCGGGGTCACAAATGAAAGAAAACCCCTTGCGTAGCGAGGGGTTTTTTATTTGGAGAGACCGTTG
>JAUXCI010000199.1 GCA_030618945.1 Flavobacteriaceae bacterium | reverse complement strand
GTAACACCTTGGTAACCCTGAAATGTTTTAAGGTCAGAAAGGACATCACGGATCAATACACGATTAAGTCCTACTTTTTGTATGGCTTCAATGATCAGGTTCATTCCGTCATAAGCATGAGCCGCAAACACGTCTGCTTCCATTCCAAACCTGTCAGCATATTCGGCCTTAAATTTTTTAAGTTTAGGATTATCTGCCTTAGGATCATATGGACTTGTACTTATGACCCCTTCAGCATGAGCGCCGGCAATCTTAAGAAATTCGTTGGAAACCACTCTGTCAGAAGCATAAACCGGCTGTTCCATACCCATTTCTCTGATTTGTTTTAAGATCAGGGCAGATTCTTTTGCATTTCCCCATATAAGAACAGCGTCAGGAGACACCCTTTTGATACTCTCCAGTTGCTTCCTGAAATCAGTTTCTCCATTGCTATAGCGCTCCTCAATCATCATTGGATGACCTAATCTTACCGCTACGCCTGAATACTCCATAATTCCCACTCTACCATAACGCGAATTCGATCTGATAACGGCAACCCGCTCGTGCTTCATCTTTTCAAAAATATATGAAGCTAAAGCGTAACCACTTTGCCTATCATCACTTATCACCCGTATGGTCCAGGGGATGTTAGTCTCTGTAAAAGTTGGATCAGGGTCACCAGTATTGACCATCATGATTTCCATCTTCAAGGTAGCCCTTAAGGCCACGTGTGAGACGATATCATCAATGGAACCCAACCAGGCCCAGACTTTTTCATCATCCATTTTCACAACCTCATTGGCTGCTGCTCCCCATAAACCAACATCATTGTGAACCATGAGTTTAAAGGGGAGGCCTTTATAGCCACCTTTACTATTCGCCTGCTCTATAGCAAGAGTAGTTCCATTTAACATTTGCTCTCCCAACGATACCAGAGGAGAACCTTCCAAAGGGCCCAGAAAGCCCAGGCGGACCTCTGTGAGATCCTTAGGAGCTTTTTTCTCACGCCCGGCACCATAAAATTCTATAGGTTCAACAAAATGATACTTATAGGCCTGTTGAAAATTGTTATACGGTAAAAATTTGTCCGGTGCTTTACCGTAATTAAGGTCCTTTTTCTGCCCTGTAACTTCAAGAGGCTTAAACAGTACCGCCGCGATAAAAATCACCCATACCCACGAGTTAGGTTTCATAGCTTTTAAGCTTTAAATTGATTTAACTAATGCATAAACTTCGATCTCAACTAAAAGAGTTTCCCAACACAACCGAGCTTGAATTCCTGTACTTGCTGGTAAAGGATCAAGATTTAGCCATTGGTAAAATGAAGTTCTGATCTTATTAAAATCAGCATAATCCCTTTCAATGTCTCTCAGATAATTCGTAGTTCTAACCACATCATGCCAACTCATACCTTCCGCTTCAAGCAGATTGGTGATATTGACATATGTTCACCATAATTGCGCCTTAAAATCGCCAATATGCTCAGGGTTTCCTTCTTCATTTACGCTGGCCGTTCCCGATATCAACATCACCTTATATCCTCCAAGATCCAGTTTTAAGGCTCTTGAAAAAGAAGATGGTTTTTGATAGTCATAGGCTTCATTAATGGTATTAGGAGCATGTACTACATGTTTTTGAATTGGAGGGCGTCCCTCATGAAGCGAAGGATAAACCGAATCAATGATCGTGTTATCCCCAGATAATAATCCGAGCTTCCGCATTTCAATTTTCTCACCATCAGTAAGTTTTGCCAAATCTATCAACATTTTTTTATTGTCTTTAATTTCTACATTACTTTCCATAATTCTTTCTTTTTTTAATTATTTATCACTATTTTGAGTATTCATTTTTATTATCCGGTTACCGGAATATTCAAACATTTTATTTTTTAAGTAATTCTCCCCGGCTTAGACCATATGAAGTCGCCACCCAGATAACATCATCCTTCACATCTACACCAAGAATATAATTATGTGAAATTGCTGGTGACATTGCGAGCTCTGAAGAATCTTCTCCTTTTAAAATCAATGCTTTACCATTCTTATTGCTTTGATTTTTGGTGTAAGTTACCCAGTTTTCTCCGTCAGTGGTGCTCAAGCCCTTGTCTGTGCAAATAAACACTATAGGACCATCGGCTTTAATGAAGTTGATAAAATTACTTGCCAGCCCGCTGTCATGATCAAAATAACCTTTCCAATGTACTCCATCATACCTGCTTAATCCAAAATAAGTAGCAACCCATAGCATGCCATCGGCATATGAAGTACCGGTTGTAATGTCATGAACTACGCCATCGTCTGGGAAAAGATCAATCTCCATATTACCATCTGGATCTACATAATCTCTGAATTTTTTAGTTTTTTTAGTGTATTCTACCACTCCTCCTCCCCAGGCTGCAATAAATATTTTTCCATCTCCTGAACTAATTCCATAGGTCCATGGCTCATGCATGGGTGCATTTTGTTCGGTAAATATTTCCCATCGTTTTGTATAGGTATCATAATGTCCGGCTCCTCCTCCCGTTGCTACCCAAACATCATTTTCATCAGTAGTGACCCCGTATATCAAGTCATTGGGTAATCCACTATTGAGTTGGGTAAAATTTTCAAACTTACCGCCTGACCATCTGCTCAATCCGCTCATTGTAGCCAACCAAATCTCACCTGTTTGCTCACTAACGTCAATGGCCAAGACCCCGTTATGGGCTAATCCATCTTCAGTAGTATAAGTTTTCCATTGGCCATCTTCATACACTGCAAGTCCTTCGTGTGTTCCTACCAAAACTCTGTCGCCATCTATCTTTACGCAGTAAGTTTTATCTGCGGGCAAACCATCTTTTGATGTGAAATTTTGCCAGTTGCCATAAATTGGCATTTGAGTTCCTGAAAATTGTTTTTCAATTTTATTGAATCCTAAGGAAATTATAACAAAAATCGCTACGCAAAGGAGCGTGATTTTTGAATATATATTAATCTGTTTACGGTTCATATTTCCTAGTTTAAATTTTTATTTACAATTGATCCCTGATGAACTTCCGGTTTTTTATCGTCATATACCGGGCTTCTCAAAGAGTTAAGATAATCCACCAGATCGTTTAATTCTGTTTTGCTCATGTCATTGACGTGACCATGTTTATCATCCTCCCCATAAACGGTCCATATTTCCTCCAGGGTTTGTGCCTTCCCATCGTGCAGAAAGGGCGCTGATGCAAAAATATTGTTCAGGTGAGGTGTATCAAATAAAATTGGATCGTCAGTATCGGACAATGTGCTTACATCTGCCATGAGAAAATTCGAGTAAAAAGGTGCAGGGTGGCAGGTAACACAACGATTGCTTTCAATAATGGTGAGCCCAAAATTATCTACAGATCTTTCAAAAAGAATTTTACCTCTTAATTGTGATTCGGTCAATTGACCGTCAGGGTTATGCATCAGGTTGGGAGGTTGTTTTATTCCTCTCATGATATAGGCCGTAATGGCATCCAGGTCATTAAAACTAAACTGCTCAGTTCTTGTTAGTACAGTTGAAAAACGAATGCCGTCCTGCTTATAAACGGTTTGATTTTTACCATTCCATTTAAAAGGAGCCGTGTCGCCAATTTCTCGTAAAGATTGCGTGTTTGTGATATTGCGCCCCATATCTTTTCCTGCCATATTATAGATAAGTCCATCTTCATGGGTATCAGGATGACAGGTATAACATGAATATTGATTTTGAAAGGTATGCCCTGCGTTACTAAAAAGTCTGCGACCCTGCCTGGCAACCGTTATACGATTGGGCCCGCCAAGGTCAATAGAACCCGTAACTTTAAGACTTTCCGTATTGATGATCCCAATTCTGTCTTCAAGTTGTTCGGCTACAAATAATGTTTTCCCGTCAGGTGATAAGGTCAAGCCTTTTGGGTTGGCTCCTGTTGAGATACGTTTTATTACAAAACGACTGCTTATACTGAGATCGTTAGCATATTGTTTTAGTGTCTTAGGAGAAGTTTCTTTGAGAAGCTGCCGGATAGAATCAATAGAGATCACCGAAATTTGATCAACTCCTGAGCTTGAAACAAAGGCATTTTTACCATTGGGGCTTATCACTATATCAAAGGGATCTGGGTAATAGGCATTGGGTTCGTCCAATAATAACTGTACCATCCTTCCCCCTTCTTTTTGCTCAATTATTCCTATTCCGTGAGTCATCATCCATCCGTGTTCAACCTGAATGGCAGGGATTTGATTTTTCGGACGTATCAGCGTGACCAAAGCCAGATCACCCTCTGGTGTAAAAGCCACGTTTTCCATCAAGTAGGCAGATTCTACATTCTTTTTCGAGGCCCGCTGACTTATACCATCAATAACCGTAAGTTCCGTAACCAATGGCTCATTATAAGGTGCAATATTTGCGCGTCTTCCGGTTACATAAATCTGCTCCCCATCAGGAGACAGGGCAATTCCTGTAGGATCATTTCCAGTTCTCAGTCTTTTTAGTTCTTTCTTTGTGGCCAATTCAATGACTGATACATCTGACCCAAAAGTATTTACAACATACATAAATTTTTCATCGGCGCTAAAAGAAAGCCCGGATGGTCCATTCCCCGTTTGAAGAGTGTCGACTACTGCTGAGGAAGACAGATCAATTTTAGAGACATTATCTGACCATTGATTGCTCACATAAACAAATCTCTGAGATTTGTCAATAATTACGCTATGGGGGTGCTGTCCTACACTTATTTTATCAACCACTTTATTTTGATCAAGATCAATGATAATCAACTCGTCGGTATCCTGAGCAATTACATAAAGTGTTTTTCCATCGGGAGCCGCAATCATATTAAAGGGTGAATAATAATCAGCATTGATAAACTTTGTAATAAGCTTATTCTTCGAAATACTTATATGACAAGAAGTGCATAATAAAGGGTGATCAGTTACTCCAGTTTTTTCATTGCCATGCTCCCTGTACATTAAAGACCACTTTTGTAGAATTCAGAAAAGAGTAGACACATTTTAGCTGCTACAGAAGATTAAATTATACGTCCCTACCCATACTTTTCCAGATGGACAGCCAAAAATCGTTGTCCCAGATATATACCATTCCTCTCTGACTTCTGTATTTTTTTGGACATTGTTCAGCTTGTTTTAGTCCTGAATTGCATTACATATTTGTAACTTGAAGTTAAAGGGATATTGTCTACGATTTTTTTGAAAAT
>JAUXCI010000162.1 GCA_030618945.1 Flavobacteriaceae bacterium | reverse complement strand
TGTCGAGCGCATTTGATCCAACAATAGCAATTTCATAATAATCACCCAGATAATTACTATATAAATTGAGCCAATTTGAGGAGCCACCTCCATAACTGATAGCATTTTCCTTAATGTTATTGAGCATCGTGGCAGCATTGTCAGCATAGTGTTTATTGCTGAAATAGTGGCCGAGCTTAAATAAATTATTGGCCATTATTGAATTAGAAGATGGAATTACATTGTCGTCTGTTTCTACTTTCCTTGCAATCAAACCATCTTTCTTATTAGATGTAAAAAAGAACATCTTACTTTTATCGTCGTAGAAATGATCATAACTATAGTCAGTAAATTGTTTAGCAGCTTTTAACCAGTTTTCATCAAGTGTGGCTTCATATAAAGTTATAAAAGCATCAATAACCGTAGCATAATCTTCTAAATAGGCATCAATATTGCTGCTGCCATTTTTATAATTTCTATATAATCCGCCATCTTCTTTCACCATGTTATTCATTATAAAATGAGCATTTTTTAAAGCCATTTTAAGAAAATCATCATCGTCAAAGACGGTGTAAGCATCTACATAGCCTTTTAGCATCAGCGCATTCCATGCGGTTAGCGTTTTGTCATCCAGTCGAGGTTTGTCTTTTTTATTTCTTTCGGTGATGAGTAATTTTTTCCATTCAACGACCTTTGAAGCCAAAGTCTTCTGATCCAAATCATTTTCGCTACAGAATACGCTGTCAGATATAGATCTAATCAAATGATATTTGTCTGCTTCCCATTTCCCATAATCATTGACGTTGTAATACTTGGAAAACAATTCAAAATCGGAGCCCAATATGTTTTTGAGTTCCTGCTTTTTCCAAACGTAGAATGCCCCTTCTTCCAGCTCACCGGCTTGATTATGACTATCCGCGTCTAGTGAAGAGTAAAAAGCTCCGACATCTTTATATAGCTCATTTTCAACAAACTGAATGGTTTCATACACTACTTGTTTGTACAATGGGTCTTTGGTAACTTGATAAGCCTTTGCATACAAAGAAGTCATTTGAGCATTGTCATAAAGCATCTTTTCAAAATGAGGGACGTGCCAGTGGTCGTCTACAGAATAGCGCGCAAACCCACCTCCTACATGATCGAAAATTCCCCCATAGGCCATTTGTGTTAAAGAGGTGTTTACATATGTCATTACCTCCTTGTCGTTATTCTGAACGGCATAACGCAACAGAAACTGAAGATTGCCTGGCATTGGAAATTTTGGGGCTCCTGTTCTTCCTCCATTCTTATTATCCAGAGAAGATTTCCAATTTGAAACGGCTTGTTCAATTTCTTTCTTTTCGAAATTGGCTTCCTCCTCATTTAAGGCTATGAGTCCGGTTTCCTGAATTCCTTTGGTTAACTTTGTCGCGTATTCTTCGGCTTTTTCAGGCTCGTTTTTGTATAAATCAGCCAGTTGAGTAAGGGCATTAATCCAGTTGTCTTTTGGAAAATAAGTACCTCCCCATATAGGCCTTCCGTCAGGTAGGGCTACACAGTTCAATGGCCAGCCTCCCCTGCCTGTTAACAGTTGCACAGCATCCATATATACCTGATCAACATCGGGTCTTTCTTCGCGATCTACTTTTACATTGATAAAGTTTTTATTCATAAGAGCAGCTACGGTCGAATCTTCGAAACTTTCTCTTTCCATGACATGACACCAGTGACATGCAGCATAGCCCACAGAAATTAGTAAAAGTTTATTCTCTTTTTTAGCAAGTTCAAGAGTTGCATCATTCCAGCCATACCAATCCACCGGATTATGCGCGTGTTGCAGTAAATACGGGCTGGTCTCATTAA
Source organism: Flavobacteriaceae bacterium (assembly GCA_030618945.1). Taxonomy (GTDB): domain Bacteria; phylum Bacteroidota; class Bacteroidia; order Flavobacteriales; family Flavobacteriaceae; genus Lutimonas. The sequence continues at coordinate 4,266 of JAUXCI010000162.1, read as the reverse complement.
TTAGGCTATTGGTATATTGGTGGGCTTGTTCCATGGCTTGGTCTTTTGTCTTTTTGCAGCTAAAGACCGTGAAAGGTATAATTAGCAGCAAAAATATTGTCTTATACATAAAGCAAATTTTGACAAATATAATACCATTTCAATGATATTAATTGTTAAAATTAATACCACCAACGATTTCCAAAAAAAAAATTATGAATAGGTCAGGACTTAGAAATCAACCTGGAATCTAACTTCAGCGATGTGAAGCTTACCAAACCCCACATCTTTATGGTCAATATCAGTATAAACATAATTGAACATGATTCTTGCCGCAGGATTGAGATACCAGTTGACACCAATAGTAATATCACCTTGGGTACCGCCGTATACATCTTTACTGTTTAAATTTGTGTAGCCATAACGTAATGCTACCTCAAATGCTCCCGCACCACTGCTACCATCCATAAAGTTTTTAAAAGGTTTAACCCGTCCAAAAGCTTCGTAGGAATCAATATAAGGTCGGTGTTCACCGGTGATAAAAAAGCTTACTTGCGCATAATAGTTCCCAAATTGATAAGTTTGCGAAACTTCAGCATTCTCCTGGTGGACAAAATCTGCCAGGTATTCAGCCTGCGCTGTAAAAGGGCCTATAGAATAAACGGCTTCAGCATTCACAATATTTACTGTATTTACATCTTCAATATTACCTGTTGAAATATATTTTTTAGACAAATGTGATTTAGGTCTAATTGAAATTGAAAATTCATCACGATCTGGTTTTCTATAGCTATGAGAAATACCAAAGTGCAGTAATTTCTCTTTTTTCAAATCATTAATAGCCAAAGTAGTCAATCGGTAAGTCAGGGCCATTGATTCATCAGCAAATTTATCATTCCCATTACTATTTGCATTTCTAAATATACCTGCCTGAATAGATAATTTGTCATCCAAAAAGTCATTCATCAGCAGAATACCATTATTTCGCTCATTAGAGATATCAGCAGGAATACCTCGTTCAAGAAACACAATGTATTTACTGCTTGTCAAGGCATCAAATCGTAAAGGTTCTTTTAAATGACCAACCCTAATGGTTCCTACGATAGGTATATTTCGCACACCTATATAAGCATCCTTTAAGGTCGTTATGCCACCTGCCCAGTCTACATTTAGTTTGAATTCAAAATTTTTGTAGATTAAACCTGACATATAAAATCGTACCCTTCTGAATTCAGTACCATCAGAACTTTCTAATTCCCCAAAATAAGCATCAAGATCATCATCCTGCTTAAAATAGGCGTGATCCCACATGATACGACCTCCAAATTTTAATTTAAACTTTTTATCCTGACTGGTCACTTTAAAGCCATTATCCCATTTGATAGAAAATGGATTTGGTTCAGTTGTTTCTTGCGCCGATAGTTGCAGTGCAAACAAACCTAATAAAATAGGAATAAATTTTAATTTCACCATTTCCTTAATGATATGTTAGTATTAAATAATGCTGCAAATTTAGTCAAATGAGTAAAATATAAGTTAAGTAAATGTTATTTATATTTTTTAAAAGGTAACATATAAAAGTTTCATTAACCATGTAACAAAAGTGACCGACACAATGTCAAAAAAAGCGTCACTTTGTACCAGAAATAATATTGGTATACGAATTGCTACTATACTGAAAAATAAGATTAAAAAATAAAATTTATAGATTATGACTGAATTATTGACCAAAGAAACATTTCTTAAAAAGGTATTCAATTTTGAGAAAAATAAGGAGTGGAAGTTTGAAGGTGACAAACCTTGTATCATTGATTTTTATGCAGATTGGTGCGGGCCTTGTAAAATGGTAGCTCCTATATTAGAAGAGCTATCTGATGAGTATAAAGGAAAAATTGATATTTATAAGATAGATACTGAAGTTGAGCAGGAATTGTCTGCTGCCTTTGGAATTAGAAGTATTCCTTCAATGTTGTTCTGTCCTGAAAGCGGAGAACCACAAATGGCACAGGGCGCATTACCAAAACACAATCTTGAGGAAGTGATTAAAGACGTACTCAAAGTTGAGAATTAAGTTTAGGTAAATATTAGACATAAAAAAGCTGTTTTCATTTGAAAACAGCTTTTTTATTGCTCAAAGAGTATTGTGTTATATCAATTTATTGTCAATCAAATATTCTGCGATCTGTATCGTATTTGTTGCGGCACCTTTTCTCAGGTTGTCGCTTACGACCCACATGTTAAGCGAATTTTTCTGAGATTCATCCCTTCTTATTCTTCCAACAAAGACGTCATCTTTTCCATGCGCATAAATAGGCATTGGGTAAGTATTGGTATCCAAATTATCTTGAACAGTTACGCCATCGGTTTCATGAAGTAATCTCCTTAGATCATTGACATCAAAATCTTTTTCAAACTCAATATTGATACTTTCAGAATGACCTCCCGCTACAGGTATTCTCACTGCGGTTGCAGTTACTTTAATACTGTCATCGTTCAATATTTTTCTAGTTTCATTAACCAGTTTCATTTCTTCTTTAGTGTATCCGTTTTCTTCAAATACATCACAGTGTGGCAAAGCATTTCTGTGAATTGGATATGGGTAGGCCATTTCACCTTTAATGCCTTTATATTCATTCTCAAGTTGTTGAACGGCTTTAATACCTGTTCCTGAAATTGACTGATATGTAGAAATCACAAGTCTTTTAATTCCGTATTTCTTGTGCAGAGGAGCCAAAGCAACAACCATCTGAATGGTAGAACAGTTTGGATTGGCAATTATTTTATCATCTTTAGTAAGATCTCCAGCATTGATTTCTGGAACAACAAGTTTTTTGTTAGGATCCATTCTCCAGGCAGATGAATTATCAACAACCGTAGTTCCGGCGGCTGCAAATTTTGGGGCCCATTCTAAAGAAGTTGTTCCTCCAGCAGAAAATAATGCGATATCAGGCTGCTGGTCAACGGCGTCTTGAAGACCTATAACGGCATGTTCAACGCCTTTATAAGTAATTTTCTTCCCTACTGATCTTTCAGAGGCAACCAATAATAATTCAGTTACGGGAAAATTTCTTTCCGCAAGTACTTCTAACATGACATTTCCTACCATTCCGGTAGCTCCTACTACTGCAATTTTCATATTATTAAATTTAAATTCGTCATTTTTGAAGCTGCAAATATGCTAAATAAATGATGAATTTTTAGCCTAAGATTTTACTTAAATTTAAAAATGTTTAAATTATTTCAAATTTACTGACAAGTAGCTATTTTTAAACAGATAATTATTGATTGAAGAATATATTGTAATTTTGCGGCTCTTAAAAAATGATAAGTGAGCGAGTTATGGTATTAAACGGAAATAATAGTATTGAATTAATGGCACCGGCAGGAAATTTTGAATCCTTGCAGGCGGCTTTGGATAATGGAGCGGATTCTGTTTATTTTGGTGTTGAGCAATTAAATATGAGGGCCAGGGCTTCCATAAATTTTACGCTTGATGATCTTGCCGAGATTTCGTTGAGGTGCAAGGCAAAGAACGTTAGGTCTTATCTTACATTGAACACTATTATTTATGATCATGACCTTACGATTGTAAAAACACTCATAAAGAAAGCCAAAGAGGCTGATATTTCAGCTGTAATTGCTATGGATCAGGCTGTGATAGCTATTGCCAGACAAGAGGGGATGGAAGTACATATCTCAACCCAGATCAATGTCACAAATATTGAAACGGTAAAATTCTATGCCATGTTTGCTGACACCATAGTGTTGAGTAGAGAATTGAGTTTGCGCCAAGTAAAGAAAATAACAGAACAAATTGAAAAGGATCAGATCAAAGGGCCATCAGGTCGATTGGATGAAATAGAAGTTTTTGGTCATGGTGCACTTTGTATGGCTGTATCTGGAAAGTGTTATATGAGTTTACACTCGTTTAATTCATCTGCAAACAGAGGTGCTTGCAAGCAAAATTGCCGTAAAAAATATACAGTTATTGATCAGGAGACAGGTTTTGAAATGGAGTTGGACAATGAGTATATCATGTCACCAAAAGATCTTTGTACCATTGATTTTTTAGATCAAGTGGCTGATGCCGGAATTAAAGTTTTAAAAATAGAAGGTAGAGGTAGAGCACCTGAATATGTTGCAAAAGTAATAAAATCTTATCGAGATGCCATTGATAGTTTAGCTAACGACACTTATAATAAAGAAAAAGTAATTGGTTGGATGTTAGAGCTTGAAAAAGTTTACAATCGTGGATTTTGGAATGGCTATTATTTAGGTCAAAAACTT
>JAUXCI010000079.1 GCA_030618945.1 Flavobacteriaceae bacterium | reverse complement strand
ATCTTAAGCCCAAACAGTAACGGTGAACATTGGCATGAGCAAGCAAATATAGTTCAGGTACTTGCGCTATTGGATTTAACAAGCTCGAATTTGAATATAGACACCGATAAAGTTGTGGTTACAGGATATAGCGATGGTGGCAATGGAAGCTGGTTATATGCCCAATATTACGGTGATAAGTTTTCTGCGTCTATTCCTATGGCGAGTTCATATAATACGACCAGTAATCCAGGCGCTATAAATGTTCCATTATATGTGATCCATGGGTCTGAAGATGATCTTTTTCCATTGGAAACTACTAAGGGTTTTGTTGAAGAATCTATTAAAGCCGGATCTGATATCACCTTTGTTGTTGCTCAAGGCCTGGTTCATAATGAACCTTGTACCTATTTAGATGAACTCAAAGTAGCTGTTTCCTGGCTTGAAACAGAAATATGGTAATCTTGATAAGTACAAAAAGGCCGGATGATATTAGGTCTTTTTTTTAATTGCCTAACAGACTGAAATGCTTGACATAAGTTGTTGAGATGTTATCGCTGTCAGTTACGGTAACAGTAAACCAGTAATCATCAGAAGGTAGTGGTCTTCCATTATAAGTTCCGTCCCATTGTCCACCTGGAGAAAGAGATGCAATTAATTTACCAAACCTATTGAAAATCTGTATATTAGAATAATTAAAGTCTACAGGATTTAGACCTTTAACTTCCCAAACATCGGCATCTCCGTCGTTGTTAGGGGTAAAAAATTTAGGGAATCCAAAGATAAAAAATTTCTTGGCTACAATATTACAAGATTTTCTATCTCTTATAAAAACAGTATATGTGTCGGGCGGAAGTTCGCGGAATACTGGCTCAGTTTGATAAGGCCCAAACGAGTTATTAAGGGAAAATTCGAAATCACCTTCATATTCCAATAGTATCGATGCTGTATGTGTAGTTCCGTTGTCATCGAGATCTATAGCTCTAATCACTGGAGTATCTACAACCTTGATTTTGATGCTTTTGATAATACTACAAAGGGATAATTTGTCAGTAATGGTCAAATAATAGTCACCAGGAACATTGGCTTCTATTTCATAGCTCTGTTCTCCGCTAAGCCATTCATACAAATAATTTTGTCTTTCGGAAGCCTCAACTCCTCCGTCTATTTTTAAGGGAAAATCAACCGAACAGACGTCGTATTCTTCATCGAGATTGATTTTAGGCATTTGAGGCATGTCAAGTTCCATTTCACCAATTCCTGAGCAGATATAGTCATCCGCTAATCTGATATAGATTATTGATGGGCTTCCTATATAATTCTCATCTAAAGGTTGATATCCCAGAGCAGCATCATTCATAGAAGCATGAAAGCTCACTTGTGTTAAAGGCGGTAGGCTCAGGTCTGTTAGGATTTGTTCTTTACGTGAGGCAAGATCATAGATTGCGGTACCGTCTCCCTGGTTACATCCATAAAATTTCTCCACTAGAAACTCAATTGTTTTTGTGGCTCTTAAAATAATATCAGCAACATTATAACAATCAGAACCCGCTTTTACCACTTTAGCCAATAAGGGTTCATTTACTGTATTGTTTTTGTAGAAATTAGGCAATGAATTGATATTTAAACTATCATTCACTAAAACATCCATTTCTTTATAATAATACACATCTACTTCATTGCCATGGCCCAATGTTATGGGATCATTGGCAAGTTGAAGATTGAAAGTTGTAATGCCATCTTCTGGCTCCTCATCAATGTCGCATTGAACAAATAAGTAGGGTTCTGTGACCACTTCAATTGTTCCAACAATCTCAACTTTTTTCTTTAGGGGTTTACTTTCAGCCCCATTCAGCGTTGTTGTCAGGATAACTTCGTATTCTCCTGGCCTAGCGTAGCGGTGGTAGGGCTCTGGATTAGTGCTTGTGGTTCCATCACCAAAATCCCATACCAAGGTATCATAAGGGTCATCCGAAGTAATAAAGAAGTGGGTCTCGTCCCTAAAGCAGGTAAACTCATAATCAAAAGTCAATAAAAATAAAGACGAAATAAAAGGAGGGAGGCCATAGGTTGAATAAGTGCCCGGCGCCAATATAACAGCCTCATCCACGTAGTCAGCGTCTTTTCCGATAAGTTCTGGTTTGTTAATGGCAGCCAAACTGGGTTCCCCCTGAGCGGAATTAGTTTTGTGCTTAGCTCTATAGATTTTTCCGTCCAGGGCCAATTGAAGTGCACCGGCGACTATAGTTCTTGAATCGTTAATTTCAGTTTTACTGTTGCGTATATTTGAACTCTCCAGGTCAAACTGATAGACGTTACTGCCTTGAAAAGATGTAACTCCTTTGACGGTCTTATACGTATTTGTCGAAACATAGACTTTTCTTGATTTCGGCGAGAATTCTACACCATAGGAATATATACCGCTGATCAATCTGATACCGGTAGCGGATGTTTTACCTGTCTCAGAATTAAAGTCGTATAAATACACCCTTCCTGACATGAACCCTGGCCCTGTAAAACTGTGTGCAATCGCTATTTTTTTTCCATTGGGAGAGAGCTTCAAATACCCTAAGGCAGACATATTCCACTTGCCACCTTCATAAGATTCAGTAATGGGAATAACATCATTGACCTTAGTTTTTACAGGCGCTTCGTTTAAACCGTTCTCATCCAGTTTAAAGGCATAAAAAGTATCGACAAAATGGGTAAGAATCCAATAGGATACACCATCAAAATGGAGCGTGGCTGCTATCTTTTCAGAACTTTTCCACTCTTTTTGTTCAGCATCATTTTGATCATGGGTCACCAAATGTGTATTTTTTGTTTCCGGAATCACATCTCCTTTTCCATTGTCGAGATTCATGTCTACGATGCTGAAGTTGATCCCGTTTTTTACCTCACCGGGTTCACGAAATTGAGCCTGGCTTACAGTAAAGACATAATAAATGTTTTTGCTATTGGGTTTTGGGACAATAATTGCTGCCTGGGTACTGGAATATTGGCCAAATAATCCTGTCCCGTTAGGCATCACTTCGTGATTTCTGTTCCATACGCTATCGCCGTCCGTATAGAAAAGCAAGGCCCCCTTTTCATTGGAAATACTGGCGCAACCTTCAAAAGTGTTCAAACTGCCTTTTTGGGCAACCGGACTTCTGCTGCTAAAATTCAAGCCGGCATATTGCCCAAAAAACCAATTGGCGGTTTCTTTTTGCCCATAAGCAAGAGCAAAAACTAAAATGAACAGTATGGTTAAATAATTGTTTTTCAAAGCATAAAGAATTGGTGCATTCCCATCGCAAGTTAATGATTTTTCAATAAAGTTGCAGTAATCGGCCTCTCATTAAAAGGATTTCAGTTTGAGATAGGAAAAATTAGTGCAAATGCTTTTGCAATTCCTTGATTTCGTCTCTGAGTTGCGCCGCAATTAAAAAATCCAAAGCCTTGGCAGCTTGCTCCATATCTTTCCTTTTTTCTCTGATTCTCTTTTCTAATTCAGGCTTGGATAAATACTGCAATTCATGTTCAGTAGCTTGCGAATTGGCAGAATCATATTGGTATGTAGTAAGTTGTTTTTTTGACATTGAGTCGTCAATATTTTTTTTAATTTGGGTAGGAACGATGCCTTTTTTCACATTGTATTTGAGCTGTTTTTCGCGCCGTCTTGTTGTTTCGTCCATAGTAAGCTGCATACTTCTGGTAATTTTGTCTGCATACAGGATAGCTTTTCCATTTACATTTCTGGCAGCTCTTCCCACCGTTTGGGTAAGTGATCTGTGACTCCTTAAAAAACCTTCTTTATCCGCATCCAAAATGGCGACCAAGGAGACCTCAGGAAGATCAAGTCCTTCCCTTAGCAAATTCACACCAATTAAAACATCAAACAAACCCTTTCGAAGATCATTCATAATTTCTATCCGCTCGAGGGTATCCACATCAGAATGAATATACCTGCATCTGATATGAATTCTTGACAAGTATTTTGTGAGCTCTTCCGCCATTCTTTTTGTCAATGTAGTCACTAGGGTCCTTTCGTCAAGGTCCACTCGTTTTTGAATTTCTTCAATGAGATCATCAATTTGATTCAAACTGGGTCTTACGTCAATTTCGGGATCTAATAAACCGGTGGGCCGGATGACCTGTTCAACAAATACGCCTTCACTGTGTTGTAATTCATAATCAGCAGGGGTGGCACTTATATAGATCACTTGATTCTGTATGGCTTCAAATTCTTCAAACTTAAGGGGCCTGTTGTCCATGGCAGCAGGAAGCCTGAAACCATATTCCACTAAATTCTCTTTTCTGGACCTGTCTCCACCATACATGGCGTGTACCTGAGGAATGGTAACGTGACTTTCATCAACAAGCATAAGATAATCATCAGGAAAGTAGTCGAGTAAGCAAAAGGGCCTTGTTCCTGGATCACGCCCGTCCAAATACCTTGAATAATTCTCAATACCACTGCAGTAACCCAATTCTCTGATCATTTCAAGATCAAATTCTGTTCTTTCTTTTATCCTTTTGGCTTCCAGAGACCTGCCGGTTTCTATAAAAAAGTCATATTGTTTCATGAGGTCATCCTGAATATCATGAATGGCATTTTGCAATACATCAGGGGAGGTCACAAATAGATTTGCTGGATAAATGGTCAGGCTTTGAAATTTATCAATAATCTCATTATTGATAAGGTCAAAACTTTCCATTTCTTCAATTTCATTTCCAAAAAAATGAATCCTAAACCCGTACTCTCCATAGGATGGGTAGATGGTAATGGTATCTCCCTTAACTTTAAAAGTTCCGCTCTTAACCTCTTCTTCTGTACGCGAATACAAACTTGTAACAAGTTGGTGAAGAAACTTGGTTCTTGAAATAGACTGGTCAACTTCAAGCGTAATCACATTTTTCTTGAATTCAATGGGGTTCCCTATACCATATATGCATGAAACAGAGGCTACAACCAACACATCTCTTCTTCCTGATAGCAGTGACGAAGTAGTACTGAGACGCATTCTTTCAATTTCATCATTGATAGATAAGTCTTTTTCTATGTATAATCCAGTGGAAGGAATAAAGGCTTCGGGCTGATAGTAGTCATAATAAGAAACAAAGTACTCAACCGCATTATTAGGAAAAAACTGCTTAAATTCTGAATATAGCTGACCCGCAAGTGTTTTGTTATGCGCCAAAACAAGCGTGGGTTTTTGCACTTGTTCAATAACATTTGCAACGGTAAAGGTCTTACCCGATCCGGTAACACCTAGTAATACCTGATAGCGTTCATTGTCGACTATTCCTTTTACGAGTTGATCAATTGCCTTTGGCTGATCTCCAGTAGGTTTAAAATCAGATTGAATTTTAAATTTCATCCCGTAAAAATAGCACTTTCAATTCACTATTTTAAAGGTCTCGGATCTTTAATAAATAATAGGAACCGTATATAAAAATAAAGGTCCATCCCAGTACAATGGCAATCTCGTACCAATGAAGACCATAATCCGAGGTGATATCTTCACCAATCTGCGAAGCCAGGGTCTTCACTGCATTTAGTCTTGAGAAAGGCTCATCAATTAAATTCCACATCGCTTTTAAAGGAGCAAACTGAAAGATGTTATCAGCAATATCCGTATCTCTAAAAAATTTCCATTTGAAAAGGCTGTAGCCCATATTTTCGCCAATGAACCAAATGACCATGGCACCAACTGCAAAGGCTGATCGCTTGATTAACATGCCTAAAAACAAACCCATAGAAAAGAACCCTAAGAGTTTAACAAAAAAGGCCACTAAGAATTCGAGATCAGAAAATATGATCGAGAATTCGTTATAATCTGAATAAATCAAGCCAAGAACTATAGAAACAAAAAAGACAAAAACTGTCGATATAAGGGCAAAGGTCAGGACGGTATAAAACTTGCTCAGAATAAATTCTTTTTTACTCAGGCCATCAATCAAATTTTGTTTTAGGGTTTTATTGCTGTATTCATTGGATATCATAGACACGATGACCAGCAACAAAAATATTTTAAAAAATGCGGCAATAAATGTATTGAAATGCCATATATATGGAAAGTTGAAAATGCCCTGTTCCGCAAGATGAAACTGTACAGGGCCAATGTCAAATTTAATGGCGGCAATAAGTGCAATAGAGGTAAGCAAAGTAAAATAGGTGATGATAAGTACTTTGCTGGCTCTGCTGTTTTTTAATTTTTGAATTTCTATACCGAGTAATCTGAACATAGTATGCGCTTTGGTGTTTTAAGATCAGTTGTTATTGGTTAAGCTTAAGAATTGTTGCTCTAAAGTTGGTTGCCTTTTTAACAAATGAGAGAGCATGATATTATTTTTCATCAAATAGGTATTCAATGCGGATGCGGAAATATCTTTGTTCAATTTAAGGAAGATTTTCCCATCCTCTTCACTAACACTTTCTATACCCTCATAATCTGTAAGAGCCTTAAACAATTCTGTATTAGAACTTTCAGTTGACAATTCAATGATGCCATGAGTTGAGGTCATTTCATCTACTCTTCCTGCATAAAGTTTGATACCGTTTCTAATCACCACAACGTGGCTGCAAACTTTTTCAACTTCATCAAGGAGGTGAGAAGCCAATAAAATAGTGGTGCCATTGGATGCGATTCTTTTTATGATTCTTCTTATTTCATGGATTCCCTGAGGGTCCAGTCCATTGGTAGGTTCATCCAGAATCAATATCTCAGGGTTGTTTAACAAAGCCGAAGCTATTGCCAGACGTTGTTTCATCCCAAGGGAAAAGGTTTTAAATTTGCTGTCTCGCCTTTCAAAAAGATGTACATCCTTTAATTTTTGATCAATTTTATCATAAGATATTTCTTTTATTTTGCAAACCAATTTTAAGTTTTCATAAGCCGACATATAGGGGTAGAAATTAGGTCGTTCAATGATAGCTCCAACTTTTTTTAAGGCCTGGTGTGTAGAAATATTACCATCAAACCAGCTAAAACTTCCTGAAGTTTTGTTGACCACGTTTAAGATGATGCCCAAAGTAGTGGACTTACCACTGCCATTAGGGCCAAGTATCCCATAAACATTGCCTTTTTGAATGTCAAATGACAAGTCATTTACAGCGTGAATTCTACCAAATTTTTTATGAAGTTGTTTAAGCGATAAGATCGTTTCCAAGATTTTTAATTTGAATTGACATCAATATGACGAGCTTAGTGAATAAATGTTACTAAAAAAATCGAGCTTGAATTTTTATGTTAGGTTCTGGGCGCAAAGTTTATTAAATTCGTCAAAGATGCATTGACAATAAAAGAAGGATTAATGGATGAACGATTAATTTCACGAAAAAAGCCGACTTTCCCTATAAACAAGGAGTTGTACGACTATCTTGCTACATATAACAGGAGTATCAAGATCCCTATTTTTTATGACGATCTTTTAAGATTTTCGGGATCTATTACAGTTTATGACAAATATGATAAAGATACTTTGTGGATCAGGGTTTATTATCCAGAATATGAACAGAGGGAGATAGATTTGAGTTTAAAACGGATGTATAATATCCTGCATGGAGATGGTAGTGAAAAGATTATTGATAATTTAATTATTGACGAAATTGACTATTGTACCTTTGGTAATTCCAAGCCATTTAGGGTAAAAGTCAGAAATATTTTAAATGATAATTATACCTATATCTATGTCAAGAAAGCCGATGCATCAAGGGTTTATGGGCTTGAATTTGAGCACCTTCTTTCGCCGAATCACATTAATTTTTTAATATATAAAGACACTTTGATTGAGGAGCATGTGCTGGGTATTCCGGGAGACATGTTTATGGATGAAAATCTGGATAATATTCCGAAGGTAGAGAAACAGCGTTTGTCAAAAGAATTTGTAAAATTTAATGAAAGAAGTACCTTGAGACTGTTGGGAGATATGAGGTCCTATAATTATGTGATTGTACCTACGCATGATTTTGATCAGGTGCAATACAGGATAAGAGCCATGGATTTTGATCAACAGAGTTTTGAAGGAAAACTCAAAGTATACAGGCCGCAATTTTTTGCAGATAATTATGAGTTTGTGAAAATGGTAGATGAAAATCTGGATAAAGAATCTATTAGTCAGTATAAAGAAGAAGAAAGATCTGCTTTGGCAAAACGTTTAATAAGTACTGGTAACAGGACCAAGCGTTTGATGAAATGCATGAAGAACGATCTTATATCTACGCCAGAGAATATTGAGATGCTCAAAAAGGATCTTATAGATTATACCCATGACAAGGATTTTAAAAATTGCAAGAATATGGGTGAAATCCTTAATGTTGTGTTCAATTTTGTGGTAAGAAATTATGAAAACGCGAACGCATATATCATAAGATAAAGGATATTCATAGATAAAAATTCGACAAACAAATCCTGTTCGAGGAGTGTAAATAAGGTGCTTAATTATAGTTGAAATCCATAAAATCTTCATTGATGTCTTCAAGGAATTCATCCTCAAAAGTATCTTCTGAAAGAACTTCACTTTCGAATTGCACCTCTGGGGCATTTTTTGGTACAATCCCTAATGAAAAAAGAAGACTGGGTAAAGTTGCCTTCTTGTGATTAAAATCAGATGTTATTAACTCCACATAAAAGGACCACATATTAAAAAAATCATAGATATAGATCATTTTATCGCTTTCATTCAACAATAGCTGATCAATCTTGATATCACTCATCTGAATTTTTTTCTCATGGCCATCACTCATGTCAAATAAGGGGAATTCTTCTCCTTGAACCCATGTTTCGTCAGATCGATAAAAAGAAGCCATTTCGTCACCTGCAAATTCAAATGAATTGGTGATCATATTGTGAAGATCTTCCAAGCTCGAGGAGGCATCAATTGCAATATCTCTAATTGTGTCCTCTTCAATATTTAAAATTACCCTGATTTTGTATACCATGACAGTGTTCAATAAGTTTGTGCAAAATTAATACTTTAATCCAAAAGTGTTACTTTTACTTTGTTAAAAGTCCCATAAATTTCATTCGCTAATGAATTCAAAAGACATATTAGAAAAGCTGAATTCCATAAATAAAAATACACTTATGGAAACGCTTGACATACACTATACTGAAATTGGAAGTGATTACCTTGTAGCGACCATGCCGGTTAATAGCAGGGTACATCAGCCAATGGGGCTTTTACACGGAGGCGCCACGGTTGCCCTAGCGGAAAGCGTAGGAAGTGCCGCTTCACATTATTTTACCAAAGATGATAGGACAGAAGTTAGAGGGATCGAGATCAATGCTAATCATTTACGGAGTGTTAAGACTGGAATAGTGCAGGCTACGGCCAGAATTATTCACAAAGGAAGATCCACACATTTGTGGGAGATAAAAATTGAAGATGAAGAAGGTAGGCTGATTTCTATTTGTAAGCTGACCTGCATCGTGTTGGCAAAGAAATAAAATCGCAAAATGAAAAAAAACTGGATAAGGAAGGTCATTAAGATCATAGGGTGGACCTTGCTTGTTTTGATTATTGTGCTCAGTTATCTGCTTTACCGTTTTACGAGCCCGAATACTGATGATGATATCATAGAGAACTTTGAAGGAGAAACCTACCAAGCCAATATCAGCTACGAGAATTTCAAAGACTATAAAGTTAGGGT
>JAUXCI010000058.1 GCA_030618945.1 Flavobacteriaceae bacterium | reverse complement strand
TTTTAAATTACTTGAAACAATTATATTATTGTCATTCCCATCATTATGGACCACTGATTTTCTCAATCGATCATACTTGGCCTTGGTACCGATAAAAAGGTCTTGAAAAAAATTTACAATAAGCGCCTTTTCATCGCCAAACAAATGAACGTATTGCTTTGTCCACAGGGATTGGGCAATGTCCCAATCAAATTTTCTATGCGCATGAGGATGATCAAACCCGAGTAAGGACTTGCTGAGCGAACCACAAGTTTTACCCAGGCTTAGGCGTAATGAGTCCAATTGGGGGTTCACTTTGCTGTAGATTCTACCCGGTATCCAACTTAGTAACCTAATGAATCTTTTTCGATTAAATTGATCTTTAAATTCTGAGATCAAACCACCAGATTTGTCTTTGATTACCTTAGGAACAATGATTATTTCTTTATTATTCGCCAGATGTTCTAAGAGATTTTGCTGAAACTCAAGCTCTTCAAAGACTGTATCAGGCCTTGAAATTTTCAATATATAGCTATCTGTTCCCTTTACATTTATTTTGAAGTTAAAATCACTTTCTCCCGGAAGTGGCCTGGCTTTCCCATGAATTTGATATTGATCGGCCAATATTTTTTCTGCCAGATCAGATTTGATAAGAATTTCATTGTAGGCGAATTCTCTCATTATGATGCTTATGATTTGGTAAGATAAAAGAGATCAATTCTCCAAGTGTCTGTTTTTCCAGGAGACAGTTCAGTGAATCCTATTTTATTATTAAAGGAGTTTGCAACACAAGTCATAGGTTCTATGGCTATGCTTTGTCGGTGTTCCGGGGTGTATATTTGCAGGTAGGTGCCTTCGGGATATTTAAAGCCCAGGCTGAGGTTATACTTATCTGTATTAAAATCACAGCGGGGTGTATTAAGGGAAAATGCGTCATCAAAGGTCTTTTCTCCCATTGTAAATTCTTCAGGGAGTTCAGAATCTTTTGTGTTAATTGGAATACTTCTATTGTCACAAGCATAGAAGTTTTTTGATGCAAAGGAAAAAGAAGCATTATTCAGGTTATTTGTGTGAAAATAAGGGTGCCATCCCATCCCATATGGAAATGATTGATTTCCTGTATTTTTTACCTCAAAGGATAAAGAAAGGGCTCCGTGAAAACTGATTCTATAAACGAGCCTTAATTCAAAAGGAAATGGAAAGCCAGGAAGATTACCATCAGAAACATAACTCAAAATAACCTTGGCTCTTCGGTCGTATAACTCCGATTTAACAAGATCAAAATGCTTGTCGTAAACCATGCCATGAATCGCATTGTTTACAGATGGCTCATTGATGGAGCATTGATTTTTAGCACCATTATACTCGTAAATACCGTTTTCGATTCTGTTCGGAAAAGGAAAAAGAACCGATGATTTATAAGTTGATTTGTAATCCGTTAAACCACTTTCATCCACCTTAATTCCATCTAATATTTGGGTGCCGTTTACGATAAGTTCCTGAACACTTCCACCTAGATTGGGGAAAATCTTTACTGAGAGATGTTTGTGATGTACGTGTATATGTTTAAGTAATTTATTGCTATGGCTGATCTGATCTATTTGCATCGTATTATTATCTTAAAATGAAACCGTTTTTCATAGGATCCTTTGGGTCCAACACAAAGGTATGCATTCCTGTAATATGTGCAGTTCCCTGAACTTGAGGAATTACAGCTTTATAAGGGCCGAAATCGATCTCCTCTACCAGGGATCCTACAAACACTGAATCCGTGATGCTCTCAATGGCCATTTCTTCGCCATAATCGATCTCATTTCTCATTTTATGAATTGCCATTCGGCCCGATACACCAGAACCTGTTGGGCTACGGTCTACCTCTCCATCTGCAAAAATGCAGACGTTTCTACTGTCAATACCATCTTTATCAGAATCTTCGGTGAAAATCGTACCATAGAGAAAGCCGAGATCAACTTCAAAGGGATGCTCAATAGCGCTGTTTTCTTGTATTACAGCTTGCTTGATAGCCATCCCATTGCGGATAAGTTGTTGGTATGAACCTATTGAAAGATCAAAATCAAAATCATTCTTTTTCATGTCCACGTAGGCGTAAAAGGCACCACCATAGGCAAGGTCATAAGTGACGGTTCCTAAGCCCGGGACTTCAACTTTTTTATCCAGATACGCTACAAAACTGGGCACACAATGAAATCTCACACTCTTTAGGACGCCACCTTCTATATTGGCAAAGGATGTAATTCTGCCACAAGGAGCGTCAATTTTTACGATATTATCGCCTTCTTGAATTTCTATCCACTTCATTTCTACACAAAGTGTGGTTAATGCTATGATGGCATGACCGCACATGGTTGAATAACCTTCATTGTGTAAAAAGATTACGCCAAAATCGCCTTCGTCATCATTAGGTGGCGTTAACAGGCAACCGTACATATCAGCATGGCCCCTGGGTTCAAACATCAGTGCAGTCCGCAAAAGATCATGATTTTCTTTGCAATATCTGCGGTAATCCAATACAGAATTTCCCTCTAATTTAGGAAAACCTTCAAGTATAACCCTTAAGGGTTCTCCACCCGTATGCAAATCAATGGTTTTGATTTGAAGCCATTCAGGGTTTGGTTTATATGTTTGATGATTTAATATGTTTTGATAGGTAGACATGATAAAAGTTGAAAGTTTAAAATAGTTTTGGGTTTTGGGTTTTGGGAATTTTCAAACCCGCTGACTGTCTGGAGTTTTGTATTTTTCATTATTTCAATGAATCAACGTATTTTTTAAAATAATATCTCGCTCCAATAAGGTCTTCAGAAGCATGTCCTACTGATTTAAAGAAAGTAATCTCATCATCAGTTTGTCCTCCTTTTTTCGTTTTGGAACACAATTCAAATAGGTCTGCTTTTATATCTTCTTCTTTAAGAATATTTTTTTCTAGAGGAATCACGATATCCCCTGATTCCTTTAAACCACCCTGATAGGTGTCAAGAAAAATACTCGATCTAAGAACTGCTTCATCATCGGCTTCTCTCATGTCCTTTTTGTACGAACCTACAAGGTCAAGGTGTTGCCCGGGCTTTAGGTGTTTTCCAAAAACCAGAGGAGACTTTGACATGGTTGCACAAGAAATGATGTCAACTTTTGGAATATAATCTTTATAGTTTTCAACGGCTTCTATCTCAAAGGCCTCATCACTGCATTCTTTGGCCAGGGCTTTCGCTTTGTTTATATCTCTTCCCCAAACATAAACCTTTGTGATAGGTCTGATACTGGCATGAGCCTTTATCAAGTTGGAAGAAAGTGCTCCAGTGCCGATCATCAGAAGGGAAGAAGCATCTTTTTTGGCGAGGTATGATGCAGCTAGGGCAGAAGCGGCAGCGGTTCTTTTGACCGTTAAGGCTTTGGCATCGAGGATGGCCTTTATAAAACCTTTATGCCCATCCGAATATATATAGGTGCCCTGAATGGAGGGTAGCTTGTATTTGCTATTATTGGGGTTAACGGTTATGACCTTTACCCCAATGTCAACTCCAGGGTCCCAGGCTGGCATTAAAAGCAAAGTTGAGTCCTCACTTTCTTTTGGGTTGCTATAATCATGATGATGACGCAAAGGTGTTTGTACCAAAGGGCTTGAAAATGATTGATCAAGATATTTAATCAGGACTTTGAAGTCAGTGTTGGACTCCATAAAGGTATTATCTATAAAAGGTATTTGTTGCATTGAATTTTTTAATAAAAGTAAATATTTTTTGTTCATCTTTTTTTGCTCCTCCAAAAAAAACGAACCAAAAAAAAGGAGGTAACTTTTACGAACCTACACTTCCGTAAAAGCTTCGATCTAAACAGTGATTTTAGTTAAGGAGTGTAATCAAGATTTCTCGCTGTCATGCATTCATACATTTAAGAAAAGTATTTAATTTCTTTTTCTTCACCTGGTAATTGAACCATTTTTTCAAATCGCAAGCCTAATTTCTCTAAAAGTACAATAGATTTTTTATTAAGTGGGTTGACAATAGCTACGAGTTTATCGAGCATTAAATCGTTTTTAGCATAATTGAAAATGGCTTGAGTGGCCTCAAATGCAAAACCTTTCCCCCTATAGGCTGGAAGCAAACCATAACCTATTTCAATTCCTTCAATTCCATCTCTATCTATCAGTCCTGCTGTACCAATTCGTTCGTTATTCGATTTTAGGCGAAGCACATAAAATCCAAATCCAAATTCGTCATAACTTTTAAAGAATCGTTCTTTGATATGGTTTTCAGCATCCTCATCACTGTGAATTTCTCTGTCTCCAATGTTTTGAATCCAGTCTTTATCGTTCATTAATTCGCGAAGAAACGATGCGTCTTTAAGTGTGATCTTTGAAATGGTTAACCTTTCAGTACTGAGAATTTTCATAGGCTATATTTAACTCAAATATAATTATTTTAGCCCAGTACGTCGCTTTGCTTTTTGTAAAAAGTGTCAGATTGAAGCTTTAATAGGTCTTTAGCCTTTTGCTTTTTATATTCATAAATCTCCTCGTCATTGGCCACGTCGTAATACACTTTTTCATTCAAAGAACCATCGGTATCCAACACCATTGCTCTTTGATTTTTTTGTTGGGTGACCCAAACTTTTAAGGCGTCTTCCTGTTCCTCGAATTTTAGGTCGTAAGCGCCTTTTGGAGCCATGATCTTGGCAAATACAGGGGCCGTTTCAATGGCAATAAAGAGCAGCAAAATAAATAATGAAGGAATGGAGGGCAAAGTTCCCAAAGCATTGATTCGAGCCATCAAGCCATCAAAACCGTCAATGATAGGCTGGCTATTCGCCGTTTGTAATTTTTGTTTTTCTCTCAACTGTATAAGGACGGCTTCTTTTTGAGCAATTTTTACATTGCTACTATCTTTTAGTTGTTGAAGTCCCTTTAATTCAGCGTCATGCTTTTCTCTTTTCTCTTTATAAACGGGTCCTTTACCAAGTTTTAAGGTGCCTTTGGTTCCTTCGGCTTCAGTTATATAGGTGTCGTAAAGGTCATTCACAGCAGTTTCCTTGGTATCTATATTTTCCTGCAAGGATTTAATTTCGCCTTCAACACGTTGAATTTCGGGTGTAAATTGTTCTGCGATTTGACCCTGATTTACCAAGGTCATTTCATTTTTTTGTTCCAACAAAACGCGATCTATCTCTTTTTCAAAGATTTTTAATTCCAAAGGTTTCGAAATAACGATGGCTATAATCAAAGCTAAGATGATCCTTGGAGAAGCTTGTAAAAACTCCTTCCAGAACTTGTCTTGTTTTTTAATAGTGCCAACAATAAAACGGTCGAGGTTAAAGATCAATAAGCCCCATATCAATCCAAAAAGAACAGACAGATAGACATTGTCAAAAACGGTGTATAGCGCATAGGCGCTGGACACAAAAGCCATGATGGCAGTAAAAAAAACGGTACCACCAATACCGGCATATTTAATTTGTTCTGACTTCGGGCTTTCCTGAAGCAGGTCGGTGTCTGCGCCTGAGCACATCCAAAAGAATTCTTTTATCATGTTGAGGAGGGTTTAGTTTAAAACAACGTAATAATCCTTCTATATGTTGCTCAAATATTGTTTTCGTTATGATAAAGTTTTGTTAAAATTTGTAATTACAATAGTTTTGCCTGCGCTGAGCCGATTCCTTGAACCCAGATTAGGGTGAAAAAATAAAATCGAATTTAGCGGGTATTTAAATGTACTTTTATCACCTTATTCAATCCTATGAGTTTATTAAAGAAATTACAAACACGAAGCGATTCTAAATGTGAATTATGTGCATCTGAAGAGCAATTGCATGTTTATGAAGTGCCACCAAGGTCTATTGGCGATGAAAATGATAGTATTTTGGTTTGTCATATATGTTCTGATCAAATAGAGAATCCTGATCATGTCAAAGTGAACCATTGGCGCTGTTTAAATGACAGTATGTGGAGCGAGGTTACAGCTGTACAGGTGGTAGCCTGGAGAATGCTTAGCCGTCTTCGTCAAGAGGGCTGGCCGCAGGATTTATTAGGCATGATGTATCTCGATGAGGAGAAATTAGAATGGGCAAAAGCAACGGGTGAAGGTGAAGCCGATGAGGATGAAATCATTCACAGGGATGTAAATGGCGTTGTATTGAAAACAGGAGACTCTGTAGTCTTGATTAAGGATTTAAAAGTTAAGGGCTCAAGCCTGGTCGCGAAGCAAGGAACGGCAGTGCGTAGGATTTCATTAGATAGAGACAATGCAGAGTTTATTGAAGGAAAAGTAGGCCCCACTCAAATCGTGATTATTACCAAATATGTAAAAAAGATAAGCTAGGTACTTTACCGATATGAATACAATATATTTATGAATATCAGATGTCCCTATTGATTAAGTTCTTGAAACAATTCAGTAAAGTATTTATAAAATAGTGGAATAGTTTCAATGCCTTTTAAATAATTAAAAACACCAAAATGTTCATTGGGAGAATGTATGGCATCACTGTCCAGTCCAAATCCCATTAAAATGGTTTTGCTTTTCAATTCTTTTTCGAAAAGAGCAACTATTGGAATACTACCACCTGATCTCTGAGGGATGGCATTCACGCCAAAAGTTTCTGTATAAGCCTTGTTAGCAGCCTTGTAACCAATATTATCTATGGGGGTTACATAAGGGTGCCCACCATGGTGTGGCGTTACCTTTACCTTTACGGATTTGGGCGCTAAGCTATTGAAGTGTTCAGTAAATAAGGCGGTGATTTCATCCGGATCCTGGTCGGGCACCAAACGCATAGAGATCTTGGCATATGCCTTGCTGGCGATCACGGTTTTGGCACCTTCGCCGATATAACCGCCCCAAACACCATTGACGTCCAAGCTTGGTCTAATTGAATTTCTCTCATTGGTTGTGTATCCGCTTTCGCCATAAACTTCTTGAATGTCAAGTGCTTCTTTATAGGCCTCCAAGGAGAAAGGTGCTTTGGCCATTTCGGTTCTTTCTTCATCCGTGGCTTCAATGACCTTATCATAAAAACCAGGAATGCTAATATGATTATTTTCATCGTGCAAGGAAGCAATCATTTTAGTTAAGATGTTTACAGGATTAGCCACTGCTCCTCCGTAAAGTCCTGAGTGTAAATCTCGGTTAGGTCCGGTTACTTCAACTTCCACATAACTGAGCCCTCTTAGCCCGGTGGTTATTGAAGGTTGCTGGTTGCTGATCATTCCCGTGTCAGAAATAAGTATAACGTCATTGCTCAATTTCTCCTGATTTCTTTCAACAAACCAGCCAAGGCTTGACGAGCCAATCTCTTCTTCACCTTCAATCATGAATTTTACGTTACAGGGTAAGCTGTTTTGTTTTATTAAGATTTCAAAGGCTTTGACGTGCATATACATTTGTCCTTTATCATCGCAAGACCCTCTGGCGTAAATAGCGCCATCAGGATGAGCTGCCGTTATTTTAATAACTGGCTCAAAAGGAGGAGAATCCCATAAGTCAATGGGGTCAGCCGGTTGTACATCATAGTGGCCATAAACCAAAACTGTTGGGAGGTTTTTATCAATAATATGTTCACCGTATACAATCGGGTAACCAGGGGTTTCACAAATTTCAACATGGCTGCAACCCGCCTTTTCAAGTGACAGTTTTACGACTTCCGAAGTATTTAGGACAGCCTCTTTATAGGCTTTGTCAGCACTGATAGAAGGAATTTTTAACAACTCAATCAATTCATTGATAAAACGGTCTTTATTTTGGTCAATATAGGTTTTTATAGCAGACATTTTTTTGTTAATTTTTTGTTGGAATCAAATATAGAAAAAAGAAAAGACCTATTTTTAAAGTCTGTGAGAAACCCTTGTAAAATTTGTAAATCAAATCATTAAAATGAAATCAAGAAGAACTTTTATTCAAAAGACAATGCTGGCCGGAGCAGGAATTTCTATACTCCCTAATTTGACCTTTGGGAACGCCACAAAAAAAAGCAAAATTAATGTTGGACTTATTGGTGTTGGATTAAGAGGAACCAATCATCTAAATAATTTGCTGCAAAGAGATGATGTGAATGTGACTGCAATCTGCGATATCGACCAGGCAAGAATTAATCTTAATCTGGATAATATGGATAAAGGCGGCTTTAAGAAGCCCGAAGTTTTTGGCAAAGATGAAAATGATTATAAAAATTTACTCGCGTTGGAGGATTTAGATGCGGTTATTATTGCCACACCCTGGTTATGGCATACGCGTATGGCAAAGGATGCGATGTTAGCCGGTAAATATACCGGACTTGAAGTTTCTGCTGCCAATACTATGGAAGAATGTTGGGATCTGGTGAATACCCACGAACAAACAGGTACTCATTTGATGATACTTGAAAATGTAAACTACAGGAGAGACGTCATGGCCGTGCTCAATATGGTGAAACAAAACGTTTTTGGAGAAATGATGCATTTCAGATGCGGATACCAGCATGATTTGAGATTTGTAAAACTAAATGATGGAAAGTCAGCCTATGGCAAAGGTGTCGAGTTTGGAGATAAAGGTATTTCAGAGGCTAAATGGCGTACACAACATTCTTTATTGCGAAATGCAGATGTATATCCTACACATGGAGTAGGGCCAATAGCAGCTATGACTGACATCAATAGAGGCAATAGGTTTGTATCCCTAACTTCTCACGCAACAAAGAGCCGAGGTTTGCACAATTATATCGTTGAGAACGGAGGGGAAGATCACCCTAATGCGAAACTGCAGTTTAAGATGGGCGATGTGATCACGAGCACTATAGAGACATCACAAGGGGAGACTATCATTGTGACTCATGATACCAGTTTACCTAGACCTTATTCTTTAGGGTTCAGGGTTCAAGGAACCAAAGGGCTTTGGGAGGTTGATGGCGACCGCATTTATGTGGAAGGTGTTTCTGAACCACATCAATGGGATGATTCTGATGCCTGGTTAAAAAAGTATGATCATCCTTTATGGGTAAAATACGGTGAGCATGCTACGGGAGCGGGTCATGGCGGAATGGATTTCTTTGTAATTCATTCCTTTGTGGAATCCGTAAAACTGCAAATAGCACCACCGATGGATGTTTATGATGCAGCTGCCTGGAGTGCTGTTACACCACTGTCTGAATTGTCAATTGAAAACAATGGAGCCCCACAGGATTTCCCCGATTTTACACGAGGACTTTGGGTAAAAAGAAAGCCTTATGAATGGATAAAAGATACTTATTAATCATTGTGATTTTTAGCTGTAACAAAATTCCAATTCTTTGTTTGCTAATTTGTAAAAATGATTATATTTGCAATCCAATTTTTGCACCTATTGTGTTCTGATTTTGTCCTAAGGCAGACACAAAGCAAAACCGCGGGCGTGGTGAAATTGGTAGACACGCTAGACTTAGGATCTAGTGCCTCACGGTGTGAAGGTTCGAGTCCTTTCGCCCGCACAAATAAGCTCTTCTAAATGAAGGGCTTTTTTTTATTCTATTAATTAGTTTGTAAATAGGTTGGCGAAAGGACGAGCCCGTCCAACGGAGGAGGGAAGTTTATCCGCCTTAGCTGATTCATCTAACCTAACTCTAATAACTAATTTGGCGGAAGTCCTTTCGCCCGCACAAATAAAAAGGCTTAAAATGCTGTTTCATAGCAATTTTAGGTCTTTTTTTGTTACAGATTTCCCTATTATTTCCCCTTATTCTGCTTTCTTTTCTTTTTTTAACGTTTTTTTCGTTTCTCTTTTTAAAATGGATTGATTTAGTTTAACTATTTGATAATATTTAGTTTAGTTATTTAATAATTCTATTATTTTATCTTAAGTTTGATTAATAAAAATACCAAGGTGTTGTTATCCGGTAAGTGAAATTTATAACCTTATATTTTTATATGTATATAACGAGTTGGCAACTATAAAAAATAAAATATGAAAAATCTTGACTGGATTAAAACTTTAATAATCTTTAGTTCGATTGTGATTGCAGGTTTCTTTATCGGAAACATGCATAAAACTGGAAAAAAATACGACCGATTTGTTCAAGTAAAAGGTCTCTCTGAGCGTGAAGTTTATGCTGACCTAGCAGTTTGGCCAATGAATATAACATTGACAGGGAATGACCTTAAATCATTGAAAAAAGAAATTGAAAAGCAGAATGAGGAGGTATATAGTTTTTTCCTTAGACAAGGCTTTGATAAAAATGAGCTTACAAAAGGAATTGCAAATATTAATGATTCTCGAGCTAACATTTATAATTCTAACTCTCAAAATAATGAATATAGATATTTGGCTAAGTCAGAATTTACCGTTAGAACTAAGGAAGTTAAAAAGCTTCAAAAGGCATTGATAGAATCTCTTGAACTTATATCTAAGGACATTTTACTTGGATCAAAAAATACTTGGAGACCTATAGAATATATTTTTACAGGTTTAAATGATCTTAAACCATCAATGATTGAAGAAGCAACTAAAAATGCAAGAGAAGTTGCTGAGAAATTTGCACGTGATTCTGAATCACAAGTAGGAGAAATTAGAATAGCCAGACAGGGTTTATTTACAATAAAAGATAGAGATCAAAATACACCTGAAATTAAGATTGTACGAGTAGTTTCAACAATTGACTTTCAATTAAAAGAATAATTAACAGTTGCCAAAAAAACACCAAGAAACATTCCTAATTCATAATTTACCAGTGTAGCGTTAATTTTTTCAAAATATAATAATAATTGTTTATTTAAACACACTTTGAATTATGCAGTCAAATCTTGGATATATTGAGAAGGTGTTTTTCCTGACTTCTTTTTAAAAATTCGGTTAAATGTTGCTTTGGAATTGAAACCAGCTAATTCAGCTAAATGAATTAACGTATGCTCCTTATGTTTTTGTTCCTGAATTAATTTAATAACTTCTTTAACCCTATATTCATTAATAATATCATAAAATGATAAATGTATCTCAGTGTTTAGAAGTTCTGAAACCCTATGTTTTGACATTCCAATATCATCAGCTAAATTTTGTAAAGTCATTTCACTATTTAAAAATGGCTTCTTATCAGATTCAAAATAATCTATGATAGTTTTTACATCATTTTTATCATTATGTAAACCAAATTCAATTTTAACATCTCCAACTGAATCATCATTCTTAACCCCTGGGAAAGGCCAACTACTTTTAAGGGGTTTCACCATATTTTTAGTTACTTTTTTATTTGACTCAAATAAATCTGGACGATTCAAAGTGAATACACTAACCCAAAGAGTTAAAATAGTAAGCCCTAAATAATACACTCTAAAAAGGTCAAAAGGTATGTTAACTTCTAACATGTCAATAAAAACACCTGATGCACCTATTGCCCATAACACCGCATTAGCCATCAAAAACTTTTTAAACCAATTTATTATTTTTGACTGCTCTTTTGTTAGTTTAGAGATATAACTATGCTCAAATTTATAGATAACCCTAAAGGACAA
>JAUXCI010000198.1 GCA_030618945.1 Flavobacteriaceae bacterium | reverse complement strand
GAGTTTACTGCCCTTTTTCTTTGCGTGAAGTATGCTTACTTCAATCTCATCGTCAGTAACCGATTCGATCCTGCCTTCAATTTTGCCATCATCAAAAAATATAGGTTCCCCTTGCTTAACATCATCAAATATTTCTGGCAAAGTACAGGATATATGTGCCGGAGCTATTAAAGTCCCATCATCATCATAACTGCTTAACTCTCCTGGTCGTGAATCTTTATGTAAAATCAATTTATCTCCTGAAAATAGCGTGATAAACTGCTCTTTTGCTATCACCTCCCCTATTCGATTAACCACATCACCGGTTTGTTTCTGCTTTTCAAGTATGAATTCTGTTCCAGTTTCTATATAAAGTGAAGACGAACACAAACCCCATTTACCACCGCCTTCTTTGCGATGGATGAAGATGTTGCCTTTTTTTCCCCTTGTGTCTCTAAAATGAAGTGTATTGCCTCGTTTTATCTTCTTATACATTGCTTGAGGAACGGGTAGCACCACGTCGGCATCTGAATTTAAAGGAGGAGAAACATCGGGTGGAGCGATCCAAATATGGGCAGGTTGGATTATCTTACCTAAATCATCCCGCCGCGGTTTAATCTTGATGACCTCTGGCCCGTGAACCATCTGTCCGGAGCGTAGTTTGGGTCCTGCAAGATCCATTGCTATTTTGCATTTCTTATTAAGTTTTTCATTGGCCTTATCAATATTTTCAATCATTCGAGCCCAAATATCAGGATTGTCGTGTGCGCAATTGATACGAGCACAATTCATGCCCAAACCCACCAATTTTAGCAAAAATTTAGGATTATCAGCCGCTAATCTGGGTAAGGTTACCATTATACGTGTCCTGCGTTTTTTTGACTTATACCCGAAGAGTAATTTGTTATTTTTCCGCAAGATCCGGTTGCTCTTCTTAAAGGAAACATAGCCTTTTGGATTCGCCACTTCTTCGAGATACAGTAAGTGATGGAGGATATTCTGAAGGTTATAAAGACTCCTCATTACATGGCTTTCAACGGTCGATAAGGAAGGCAAACCCAAATTCTTCAACTCTAATTGCAGCTGATCAATATCAAAGGAGCGAAAGGCCAGGTAATGAAGTAAATTTGTGGCACTCTTTTTAAAGATAGGATGAACCTGTGAAAGTTCAAGCGCATAGACATTCTCCATATCTTTCGATTTTTGGATTATGTCCTTGACCGTAGAACAAACTTTAAGGTATTTTTTTTGTTTTTTGCTTATTTTGAATTGCTTATTGACTGTTTTAGTTACCCCATTATCTTAATTTTTTTCTGGATTATTGAACAAAATTTATAGCTATACACCGGGGAAAAAGCGTGTCCGCCGGTTTTTCTCATCACATTTAAACATCGCTTTCTACCTTTCTAACCATAATTACTCTATACTATCCCATCTTACACATCAATGCGCTTAAAAGGGTATTTTATTTTTCTGAAAAAGATAATGAGATAATTCATATTAAATATACGTCTTTTTATTTATAATTACCTGATATATATCGGCTTAATTGATCGTTTTTGAGTTTGAAAAGTTTGTCATTGTTTCGGGTTTGGGGTTTCGGGCAGTTTATAAAGTTGAAGATAAAATAGATCAAATTCTGAATTTCCATCTGATTCTTAGTCTAAAACCAGCTATTCTCTTTTTGATACCACCAACCAGTAATATATGATCACAGTGTAAAAAACACCCCCAAAGAGCATTAATAATGCCAAGGCCGGAGAGAATAATAATAAAAGCGACGCCGCCAAATAATATAAGCCGACTCCCTGAATACATTTTTTAAGTCGATTTTTTTCTACTTCATCATCGGGCCATAATCTGCTACCTCTAAATTTTTTTTTATAAAAAGGATGAACAAATTTTTCAAGGAAAATGGCCAGCCATAAAATACCGGCAATGACGACCAAAATAACACTTGCTATATCCATACTTAGTAGTTTAATAAATCGTCTATGATCAGTAGATTATGATTTGCTACAGTATTAAACTTTTAAAATCTGAATTTATTATGTGAAAAGGGGTTTGGGGTTTCGACTGCCTCCCTGCCGCAGGGTATTGGTATTGAGTTTAGGGTTAATTCGTAAAAATTGAACTGGAGATAAAACAGATCCATTTTCAAATTAGCACATCTTCAAATTAACTTCGTCTTCATTATTTCATTAAATCATTGGTAAGACTGTACGTAGACTCCGTATCATCTACCTCCCCAATCTTGGCATTTGATTTTTTGATCTCCATTTCTGCCGCAAAGGCCGGTGGTAGATCAATCATTCCTTTTTCTTGGTACAGCCTCAACATATTGCTTCTAAAATGATAAATATTGATATTATCATTAGTCAAATCAATAAAGAAATCATAAGCGTTACTTGGGCAATCATGTTGTTTACATCCGCTCATATGAGCAATGTTATCTATGATTACAATCGGGGTTTCTGTATTCCAGAAATATAATAATTTTTCATAATTAAACCTTTCCAGACCTTTTAATCGATTGGCCAGGATCTCATTTTCAAATAACTTTTCCTGTTTGGCATACTTGTTTTCATAATTTACCAGGAAACCAAGTTCTGTATCAGGTATCTCTTTTTTTTGCAATTCCAGCTCAACTGGCTCCTCCTCTACTGGTTCTATAACTTCAACTGGAAGCGCCTCTTCAACAGGCATTTTCTTTTGCTCAGGTTTTGGGTTGTCACAAGCCATTAAAATGAATAGTAGGCTAAGTAATGTTATGATATAGTTTTTAATCATTTTAGTACAGTTAAAAGTTTGTAAAGTTCTTAAAGTTTAATTTGTTTGAGCATTCGATCATTAAACAGTTTCGGGTTTCGGGTTAGTAAACCTGAAGGTATCAGAACTCATCACCTCGGAGCTCATCACCTCAGCTCCGATCACCTCACGGCTTGGGTTTAGGGTTTAGTTTGCAAAAGTTCAAAGTAAAATCAATTAGGTTTAATAAAATATTTTTCATTAATTTTTTCATTGTAGCATTGTTTCATTATTTCATTGTCCAACCCCAAAGGCCATGATTTTATTGCCTTTCTCAGTGCCCAATTTCTCTCCTCCGCAGGCAATAACCAGGTATTGTTGTCCTTTAATGCTATAAGTAGCAGGAGTTGCAAAGCCTGGTGCAGGTAATTTGTATTCCCAAAGTATTTTTCCAGAGTATTTGTCAAATGTTCTAAAATAACCATCTTTAGTAGCTGCAATAAACAACAAACCGTTTTGGCTTACCAGAGGTCCTCCATAATTTTCAGTACCGGTTATCGGGTGACCCATTTCCTTAAGACTTTCGGTTTCACCTAAGGGAACTGACCAAAGGTAATCACCAGTATTCATATTGACAGCGTGTAAGGTACCCCAGGGCGGTGAAATACCTGGCAGGCCTTTACTGTCAAGAAATTTAAAGTAGCCCATATGACTGTATTTAGGTCTGTATCCCGTCTCTAATTTTTCATCATCCGGAAGAGCAATTTCAATTTTGTCTTCTGTGGTAAAAAGATAATCCATTACGGCACTTTTTTCTGCCAAACTCACTTGAGGGAAGGCTGGCATCATACCCTTTCCTTTATTTAGGTTTTCTAAAATATCCGTACGACTTTTACTAAGCTTAACATTTATTAATGAAGGAATTCCACTCGCTGGCATACCCCCTCTGTTAGCTTGATGGCAGGCTATACAATATCTTTGATACACCTGAGCCCCTGTACTTTTAAACTCACCATCCAGCTGACTACTTTCTTTCATTTGCAGGATCCATGGCATTTCATTTGAATTGATATATAAAATACCTTCGTCAGGGTCAGCAGCAGCGCCACCCCATTCAGCCCCACCGTCATAGCCTGGAAGTAATAAAGCAGGTTGTTCAGAAGGTGGTGCATACAATCTGCGATCAGTTTGTCTAAATCTTTGCAGCAAATCTTCCTTGTTTTCTGCATATGGCGATATGTCTTTTTCTGTCAGGTCCTGAACTTGTCTGGCAAAAGGTTTCGGTTTTACCGAGACCGGTTGCGTCTTCCAGGCTTGTTCTCCATCCAACTGAGAAGACGGCACGTCCACTTCGTTAATTTCAAATAAAGGCGCTCCGGTATTCCTGTCAAATAAAAATATATACCCTTGTTTTGTGATCTGGGCAACAGCCTCAATCTGTATCCCATTTTGTTCGATGGTGATTAAATTTGGTGTGGCAGGTGGATCTCTGTCCCATAAATCATGGTGTACAAACTGAAAATGCCATTTTAACTTTCCTGAATTGGCGTCTATCGCTAAAAGACAATTTGAAAACAAATTTTCTCCCTGTCTTTGTGCTCCATAAAAATCAGGTGCTGCCGAACCTGTTGGAACAAATAAAGTTCCTGTTTTACTATCCAATGCGGCACCCGCCCAGTTATTGGCTCCTCCTATTCGTGAGTTCTTATAAGTTAGACTATCTGCCCAGCTTTCATATCCTAATTCACCAGGATAAGGAATGCTGTGAAAGGTCCATTCCACTTTGCCTGTAATCGTATTGTAGGCTACAATATCACCAGGTGCTGCGCTTTCATCTTCGGCTACTCGGGTTGGCATGATAATCATATCTTTATAAATGGTCCCGGGTGTAGTTGACGTGATAAACTTATTTTTAGCTGAAGGTGGTATACCAAGATGAAGATCAACCTTACCTTGATCTCCAAAACTGGCAACAGGTTCTCCACTTAGGGCATCAAGCGCAAATAAATAAGATCCACTTACATAAAATATTCTTTTATCATTTTCTTTACTCCAATAACTCACCCCTCTGCTTGCCGAATGGGTTGCAGTGGCCGTATCCTGGAAAGTCCATACTTCATTACCATTTCCAGCATCTAGTGCAAAAACCCTCATATCTGCGCTTATTCCATATAAAAGCCTGTCAATTATTATGGGGTTCATTTGCATCTGACCTGCATCTTCCGTTGTATAAGTCCATAAAACTTTCAAACGATCAACGTTTTTCGGATTGATTTGATCCAATATAGTATAATGATTCCTGTTAGGCCCTCCCAGATAAGAGCGCCAATGCGTATAATCAGAAGCAGTATCTAAAGTATTATCACTAGTATCACATGCAAGGCACAGCATCAATATGAGAAATACAAATATTTTTGAATTCACTTGATTTTTAAAAATTTTCCTCATAAACAGTTAAACGATACT
>JAUXCI010000161.1 GCA_030618945.1 Flavobacteriaceae bacterium | reverse complement strand
TAATAAGTAGAAAATACTTAATATTAACACTCCTTTTCATATAAATTTTTTACTGTTAAAGATCCGAAAAATATAAAAAATCATCCAAACCACAAAATTAGAATTCTTAATTTTAAGTGACCTCGTTCTTTTTTGTTTTGTTTATTTGCGAAGGTAATGACTTTAGTCCCTACCTAATTACTTGTACAAAATCATTTTACGTGATATCATAAACGTAAAAAAAAGGAATTTATTGAATACCTAGCAAACTTGAAAGGCTTAACATCAAATAAATATGAGTACTAATACTTTGCTGATTTGCCTTTGGGTAAAGAATTTTTTATAAAAGTTCGCAAATCATCATTGGCTGCTTTAAGATCTTCTTTGCGCAAATACATCATGTGTCCACTGCGATAACCTTTAAAATCCATTCGACCTTTCATTTTACCGCTAGGGTCCATTTGCCACATGGTATACTTGGTGTTAAAGTATGTTGTAGCTCCGTCATAATATCCTGCCTGAAATAATATATTCAAATATGGATTTATAGCCATGGCCTTTCGCAAATTTTCTCGGGTATTATTATTCCTTGTATCCCAAGGATGTACAGAACCAAACATATTGTATTTGACATCAGTCTTAAATTTCAAATGTTCACGTATATAATAATTGATGGCCGGCGTAAAGGAATGCAGCCAGGATGTTAGTTCTGCATTGTAGTCAGGTTTTGTTCCGGCTACTGTTTTATCAAAACCCAAATACCTGGAATCAAGACGACCAATAGTATTGGCAGATTCATCCCTCAACAATTCCTTCCAAAAAAAACCAGTTGGTACGTCAAGATTATGCTCCAATATTGATTCTTCTGACAGGCCAGAATAATAAGACATTTTTTCAGCTACCTTCTTTTTTTCATCCATACTCAGTGAGGCTCCTTTTGCTATGGCTGGCATTAAATGGTCTAGCGCATAATTCTCAGCTTCGGGCAAAACATCGAGCAAGTCTTTCTGCTGCAAACTAGTTGGGAGCGCTTTATGATACCAGGCAGCAGCTGTAAAATAAGGTAAATTCAAGGCCGAGGAAATGGCAGGGTCTGATTTAAAAAAATTATAATCAGCAGGAGATACTAATATGACTCCATTGAGATACATCCATTGCTTTTCCTGTAATTCTAAAGCCAATCCAGAAACTCTTGTGCCGCCGTAGCTTTCTCCTATAAGGTATTTTGGTGAAAGCCATCTGTCATGACGACTCACAAAAGTATTCAGCCAATCAGCCAGGTATTTTATATCAGCATTGATCCCAAAAAAGGTTTCTTTTTTAACATCTTCTCCATCTTCCGGAATAGTTCTTGAATATCCGGTATTCACAGGATTCACAAAAACAATATCTGCAACGTCAAGAATCGAATTACTATTTTCATGAACGCCATAGGGTTGTTGAGGGTAACCTTCATCATCGATATTGAGCACCTTTGGCCCTGTATAAGCAATGTGCATCCATACTGAAGCAGATCCGGGTCCACCGTTAAATGAAATCAATAAGGGCCGATTTGCCAGATTCCCTGCATTTGACCTTTTATAATAGGTATAATACAAGGTGGCTATTGCCTTGCCTCCTTTGTCCCAAACAGGCTGCGTCCCGGTTGTGGCAGAATAGTTTATTTTAGCGCCATTGATTGTCGTACTATGGTTTGTTATAATGGTAGTGTCAATCGGTATGGTTCTCTGAGCCTTAGTAAAGTGCAAGACAAAAACTAATATCAAAAAAAATAAGTGCTTTTTTTTCATCCTATAAAATTTAAATAAATGAAATGACTATTCAGGGTATTCAATACGTAAGTGATAAATATTATTTAATTTCTTTTTAATCACTTTTTTGATCGTCTGGATCTCTTTAAAGGTGATATCAGAATTCATATACTGCCCTTGAGCCATTTGTCCGTTTATTATCTTTTCAACAAGATCTTCTATAAGAAGCGCCGTGGGGTCCTTGATACTTTTTGAGGCTGCTTCACAGGCATCACACATCATCAGGATTGCTGTTTCCCTCGAAAAAGGGATGGGTCCAGGATAAGTGAAATCTTTGGCGTTAACCTGATCTGGGGTAATCTCATTCTGTTTCTTATAAAAATAATACACCATACTTGTGCCGTGGTGGGTTCTAATAAAATCGATGATTCTGTCAGGTAATCTATTCTTTTTCGCAATTTCAATACCTTTTATAACATGGCTAATAATGATATGAGCTGAATCGTACGGCGGCAATTCATTATGCGGGTTCATACTCGTTGTTTGATTTTCAATAAAATACATTGGGTTTACAATTTTACCTATGTCATGGTAAAGCGCACCGGTTCTTACGAGCATGGAATTGGCTCCTATTTCATTGGCAGAAGCCTCCGCAAGGTTAGCAACCTGCATTGAGTGCTGAAAAGTACCAGGAGCTTTTTCATTCAACTCTCTCAATAGTTTTGAATTGGTATCCGACAGTTCTAAAAGAGAAACATCTGAAACAAGGTTAAAGGTTTTTTCATAGATAAGAATCAGGAAGAGCGACAAGAACGATAACATACCATTTAATGCGAACAACACAAAATAAGACCATTTTAGTTCTTGGGCATTACCCTCCTGAATAATAGAAAAAGCCAGGTAAGCCAATATATAAACTAATGTGATCTTAATTATTGACAAAAATAAATTAGCCCTTCTGTGCAATTCTGAAACTGTCAAGATGGTAACCATCCCCGCAATAATTTGTAAAAATATAAACTCAAAACTGTTTGGCACAATAAACCCAAGGATCAAAACAGTAAGCACGTGTACAAATAAACCTAGCCTTGCGTCAAAAAATGCTTTTAAAATAATGGGCAAAATGATGATGGGTACAACATAGATATAGTCAACCCAGTATTTCTGAACAATGGTCACCAAGAAAATGATCAATATGATATTAAAGAAAATAAAGGTCAGCTTGGTGTTATTCTCCCATATGGATTTTCTATAACGCTGAAGGAAAAGCATCAACATAAGCAGTACTAGTGCCACCAAAATGGTATAACCAAATACGATCCAATTATAATTCGACTTAGACCAAAGTTGAGAATCATATTCACTTTTTAAAGACATCAGGATTTCATATTTGGATCCTTCCACCATATCTCCTTTCGAAATAAGTCTCTCATTTTCTGTGACTAGGCCCTTATTAATGGTAATCCCTTTGATTTCTATATCTATTACTTTTTTGGTAAACTCTTCATCGTAAAATATATTCGGCTCTAAGATTTCAAAGAATAAGGTTGTGAATTTTTGCTCTAGTTTTTCGTATCTGGATTTGGCAAAATATTTTTGCAGGGCCGGAACCAACATTTCAGTGGTAAAAAGATTATCTGAAAGTATATCCTCTGCCTCAGTTCCTTTGCGGAGGATAATAATAGCGTTTTTAACAACTTTTTCGTTATCTGATTTGTTAAGAAACCCTGTTTTGTATACATTTTGCAAAAACCTTTGACCAAAGGTTGTTATCCTGGTTTTTCCTAAACCCCTAGCCAGCGTGTCTTCTTGAACAAGCTTGATCCTATCCAAATACTTCTGCTCCACCTTTTCATATACGCCCTCCTCTATAGTAAAGAAGAGTTTTTTATTCGCCTCAATCTCTTCAACCTCTTTGTTGAGGTCAGCATCCGTTTTTAATATAGCAAAATCAAAAGGGGCAAATAAATTTTCATATTGCCAAGGCTTTCCTTTTTGAATATTGTATTTGAATTGACCTCCTTTAGGAAACAGATAAACAATAGTTATATTGATCAGTACAAAAAGGAATATTTTATAGATCAGTGAGTGGTTTTGGTAGTATTTATTCAGGAAATCTTTCATGCAATCAAATTACAATTCCAAATGTAAAAAAATTAAAATTCAAAATTGCAATAATAATGGAACATTGCTAAAAGCTATATGCAATAAATAATATTAACTCAGGTTAATAGAGAGAAAAATAAGAAGTTTATGCCCTTAGATTCAGGTTTTTCTTTCCTGTTGAAAAGAAATAATTCGGCAAAATTAACTACTTTCGCAGAGTTGGTTTTTCGGCTATTAACGGAAAGCTATGGTTTCAAATAAACACCAATCTCATGAAAGAAGTTGTTATTGTTTCTGCTGTAAGGACCCCAATTGGAAGTTTTTTAGGTTCACTTTCTGAAATTTCTGCCTCTAAATTAGGAGCCACAGCCATAAAAGGGGCTTTGGAAAAAATTAAGCTCGATCCCAGTTTAGTAGATGAAGTATTTATGGGCAATGTTGTACAAGCAGGTGTTGGGCAAGCCCCGGCTAAACAAGCCGCGTTATTTGCAGGTTTACCTGATAGCATTCCTTGTACTACGGTTAATAAAGTATGTGCTTCAGGTATGAAATCCATCGCTTTGGCAGCTCAGGCTATTCAATGTGGAGATGCTGAAATAGTAGTTGCCGGAGGAATGGAAAATATGAGTCAGATTCCTCATTATTTACATGGTAGAAAAGGGCAAAAATTTGGAAATATTCAAATTGAAGACGGACTGCTAAAAGATGGCCTTGTAAACGTATACGACCAAAAACACATGGGTACCTGTGGAGATGCCTGTGCCGAAAAATATGAATTTAGCCGAGAGGATCAAGATCGTTTTGCCATTAATTCATATAAAAGGTCTGCTGAAGCCTGGAGAACAGGAAAATTTAAGAATGAGGTGGTAGGGGTTGAAATACCTCAACGAAAAGGTGATCCTTTATTAATTGATGAAGATGAAGAATACAAAAATATTATAATTGAAAAAGTAGCCAAACTTAGACCGGCATTTAATAAGGAAGGAACCGTGACGGCTGCAAACGCATCTACCCTAAATGACGGAGCTGCTGCTTTGGTTATCATGAGCAGAGAAAAAGCGGATAAGCTTAAAATAAAACCCATCGCCGTGATTAGTGGATATGCAGACGCTTCTCAGGAACCTGAGTGGTTTACAACGGCTCCTGCAAAAGCCATTCCTAAAGCCCTTTCAAAAGCTGATATTGAGGCCGAAACAGTTGATTTTTATGAATTAAATGAAGCCTTTTCTGTTGTTGGACTTGCGAATATTAAACTACTTGATTTAGACCCTGAAAAAGTAAATGTACACGGAGGCGCAGTGTCTTTGGGTCATCCTCTTGGATGTTCCGGCGCCAGAATTATTGTAACTTTGATCAACGTTTTACTTCAAAATAAGGGTAAAATAGGAGTTGCAGGTATTTGCAATGGCGGCGGCGGAGCAAGTGCAATGGTTATTAGTCTAATTTAAAATTCCAGCACTCATACTGTTTAAATCTTTTATGGAATTCGGAATTTGTCATTTAAATTGTATAGCCTTAAGGAAAGATCCAAGTGATCAAAGCGAAATGGTTTCTCAATTGCTATTTGGTGAAACCTTTAGGGTGATTGAATCCTTGGGCCTTTGGATTAAAATTCAAGCCGACTATGATTATTATGAAGGCTGGATATCACTATTACAAGCGAAATCATTAGATGAGGCTACCTATCACGAGGTCTTAAAAAATAACACACATTTTTCCAATGAAATGGTCACATTTGTAAGTAATCAAAAAGATCAATTACAAATTCTTAGTCTAGGAGCCAGTTTACCTCTTTATACAGCGCCATATTTTACAATTGATGGCTTTCAGTATTCTTTTGATGGAGAGGTTATTAGTGGAAAAATAAAAAAATCAAACCTTGTACAAATGGCTTATAAATATCTCAACACTCCCTTTCTTTGGGGTGGAAAAACGCCGTTTGGGATTGATTGTTCAGGTTTTACCCAGATGATTTATAAGCTTAATGGGTATCAACTCTTCCGAGACGCCCACCAACAGGCAAGTCAGGGTGAAGTACTAAGTTTTATTGAAGAAAGTGAGCCCGGTGACCTCGCTTTTTTTGACAATGAAGAGGGTGAGATCATTCATGCCGGGATTCTATTGGCCGACAATTATATTATTCATTGCCATGGTGAGGTACGTATCGATAGAATTGATTCTAGTGGGATATATAATATTGACAGTCAAAGACATACCCATAATCTTAGAGTAATGAAACAAATATTCTAAATTTTATAAATGGTTTGTCTTGATGATTAATGCAGTTAATAAAACGTAAAAAAAACCTAGAAGAAGGGTTAACTGCTTTCTGGCATGAGAATGG